>WRCZ01000106.1 GCA_009783685.1 Actinomycetes bacterium | reverse complement strand
GGGGGGGGGGGGGGGGGGGGGGGGGGGGGGGGGGGGGGGGGGGGGGGGGGGGGGGGGGGGGGGGGGGGGGGGGGGGGTGCGGCCGATGGTGGGGAGGATGAAGTCCTGGATCAGGCCCTTGGCGTCGCGGACCAGGGGGCGGAACGCGCGGTAGCGGGTGAGGGCGATGACGCGGGCGGTCAGCGGCGTCGAGCGGCGGACGAACTCGCGGGTGCGGGCGGTGTCCGGGGTGCGGTCGAAGACCCAGTAGAGGACGACGACCATCAGGTGGAGCCAGAGCAGGTCGGGCAGCAGCTCGGCGAGTTCGGCGTCGAGCTTGGGGGCGAGGTCGGACTCCGTCAGCACGTCGCGGAAGAGGGCGACGGCGGTGGCCCGCGCAGGGTGGGACTCGTTGGAGAACGGGCTCAGCGAGCTGTCCGGGTCGGCGGCGGTACGGAAGAACTGCGCGGCGAACCCGTGGTAGTCGGCCGCGCAGTCCAGCCAGGACGTCAGCGCGATCTCCAGCCGCTCGGCGAAGTCCCGCACCCCCTCCATGCGGGCCGTCGCGTCGCGGGCGTGGTCGTGCGTCATCTGGTCGTAGAACCCCTGGATCAGGAATTCCTTCGACTCGAAGTAGTAGTAGGCGTTGCCGACCGAGACGCCCGCCTCGGTGGCGATCGCCCGCATCGTGGTTCTGTCGTAGCCGCGCTCCCGGAACAGCCGCATCGCGGTGTCCAGGATCAGCGCCCGGGTCTGCTCGCTCTTGCCCGTCTTCGGCAGGGCCCGGCCGCCCGGCAGTTCCTCGGCGGCGCCGACGACGTGCTTGTTGTCCTCCACGCGGGTGAGCCTAGCCGGGCGGCGAACAGCCGTCCGTGCACGCGTCGGCGGGACCGTCGGCAAGATCGGCGGCAGGGCCGTCGTCGGCGGCGTCCCGCAGCGTCCAGCCGCCTCTGCCGTCGTACTCCCAGGCGGGGCCGGCCCCCGGAGCACGCCCGGCCGGCGCCGCGCCCCCGGCCGGGCCGGCCCCCGCCCCCGGCAGGCGCGGCGGCTGCCGCACCGCGCCTGCCCGGGGCCGCGCCGGCTCCTGGCCGGCGGCGCGCTGCCGGTAGCGCGCCGCGGTCAGGACCGCGGCCCGCGCCACCCGGCGCCCGCCCGGTGTGGTCAGCGTGTGCGCCAACGCCCGGTGGTCGGCGAGCGCCCACAGGCACACCACCCACGCGCTGTCCCCGGTGTAGACCTGGCCGCCGTCCCCCACGACGGTCACCTCGCGGCGCGCGGCCCCGTCGTGGTCGAGCCCGGGGAACCAGGTGCGGGCCCGTTCCGAGCCGACCGGCACCAGGGCGAGCGGGACGAGCTGGCGCTGGCGGCGCAGCCAGCCCGCGACGAAGGTGCAGAGCCGGCACCGGTCGTCGTACAGCACGGTCAGCCCGCGCACCGGCCGGCGCGCCTCCCGCGGTCCGGAAGCCTCCCGCGGTGCGGCCACCTCCCGCGGTGCGGCCACCTCCCGCGGTGCGGCCACCTTCTCTGGCGCGGCCAACTCTCGCTGTGCGGCCAACTCCCGTGGTGCGGCCAACTCCCGTGGTGCGGACACCCTCTGAGGTCGGCGCGCCCCCTCCGCGCGCCGCGCCTGCTGTGGGGCGGCCGCCATCTCACGCCCCCGCCGGCTTGGGCGAACCGCTCCACGGCGTCGGGGTGTGCCCGTCCGGGTCCACCGGCGGGAACTGCTCGCGCTCCATCAGCCCCCGCCGCCGGATCTTGTTGAGCACGTAGACGTTGCCCAGGTGCATGACGCCCAGCGCCAGCAGCACCACGCCGAGCTTGACCGACAGCGTCTCGAAGATCCCCCGGGCGTCGTGGACGCTGTGTCCCGCCTTCAGGTACAGCGCGATGAAGCCCAGGTTCACCAGGTAGAAGCCGACGACCAGCAGGTGGTTCACGGCGTCGGCGAGCCGCTCGTCGCCGTGCAGGACGTCGGAGAGGAAGACCCGGCCGTTGGTGCTCAGGGTGCGGGCCACCCAGACGGTCAGGCAGACGCTGATCACGAGATAGACGACATACGCGAGGACGGTCCTGTCCATCGGTTCCACCCCTCTTGTCTGTTCGCGGCACCGTTCTCTGAACGTGTTCAAAACCAGCGAACGGCTCGACTGTAGACCCGTTTTTGAACATGTTCAAGCAAGCGGAGATGGCCGGGCACGCGAAGGGGCCCGGCTCCGCGGGGGACGGAACCGGGCCCCGGTCAGGGGGAGTTGCTGACTCAGTCGGTGGAGTGGCTCAGCTCCAGGTCCACGTCGCCGTCGCCGTCCTGGTCGCTCTCGCCGAGCCGCACGGTGGCGGGGAACGGCGGATAACCCATGGTCAGCAGCGTGTAGCTGCCGGGGTAGAGGTTGCTGAACGCGTATCCGCCGTCGGTGCCGGTGCGGACCGTGGCGACCTCGTGGCCGTCCGCGTCCTTGAGCACGACCCGGGCGTCCTCGACCGCGGTGCCGTCCGCCCGCCGGACCGTGCCGGTCAGTACGCCCGTTCCACTGAGGCGGACATCACAGTCCACCGGGCGGTCGCTGGTCATCACGCTCGCGGTCTGCGGGTGGTGGCCCTCGGCGTTGGCGACCAGGACGTAGCTGCCCGCGCCCGGCGTCGGGAGCAGGAACGCGCCGTCCTCGTCCGCCCGGGCCCGGCCCACCTGGCGGCCGTCCGAGGCGATCAGCGTCAACTCCGCACGCGGTATCGGCAGCGTGGCCGATCCGGTGACGCGCCCGCGCACCGCGGGACCCGCCGCACCGGAGCCGAAGTCCGGTTCCGTGCCGGGACCTTCGCCCAGGCCCGCGCCAAGGTCCTTGCCCGTCCAGCCCGTTGACGCACCACCGGTACCCGCCGTGCCCGCGGCGCCGGCGTACGCGACGCCCGCCGCGACACCCCCGACGCCCGCCGCGACACCCGCGGCAGCCGTGGCGCCCACCGCGTCCTCGGCCGGCTCCACCGCCAGGTGCGGCAGGCGCCGGTCCAGCCAGCCCGGCAGCCACCAGTTGGCGGACCCGAACAGGTGCATCAGCGACGGCACCAGCACCGTCCGCAGGATGAACGCGTCCAGCGCCACCGCGCCGGCCAGCCCGATGCCGAACATCGCCAGCACCCGCTCGCCGCTGAGCACGAAGGCGAAGAAGACGCAGATCATGATGACGGCGGCGGAGTTGATGACCCGGCTGGTCTCGGCCAGGCCGACCCGGACCGCCCGCGCGTTGTCGCGGGTGTGCACCCACTCCTCGTGCATCCGGCTCACCAGGAACACCTGGTAGTCCATCGACAGGCCGAACAGCAGGGACAGCATGATCACCGGCAGGAAGGCGTCGATCGGCCCGGCCCGCCCGGCGATCGCACCGCCCCAGCCCCACTGGAAGACCGCGACCAGCACGCCGAACGAGGCGGCGGCCGCGACCAGGTTCATCAGCGCGGCGGTGAGCGGCACGACCAGGCTGCGGAAGGCGAACAGCAGCAGCACGAAGCCGAGCGCGATGATCACCCCGATGAACAGCGGGAGTTTGCCGTACAGCACGCTCGCGAAGTCCTCGAAGATCGCCGTCTGGCCGCCGACGTAGGCGTGCATGGCGGTGCCCTGCTCGGCCTGCGGCACCACGTCGTTGCGCAGGTGGTCGATCAGGTCGGACGTCGCCTTGTCCTGCGGGGAGGTGGTGGGCACCGCGCTGATGAACGCGATGTCCCCGGCGTTCTTGATGGGCACCTGGGCCGCGTACGCGATCCCCGGCGTGGACTTCAGGCGGGTCACCAGGTGGTCCACGGCGGCCTGGCCGCCGGCGCCCGGCGCCTCGGCGAGGATCGTCAGCGGGCCGTTGAAGCCGGGGCCGAAGCCGTCGGCGAGCATGTCGTACGCCTTGCGCGTGGTGGTCGTCGTCGGGTTGTTGCCCTGGTCGGACGAGCCCAGGCGCAGCGACAGCGCGGGCACCGCGAGGGCGGCCATGACGACGACCGCGACCGCGGCGAGCGAGCGCGGGTGGCGCTCCAGGAACGACGACCAGCGGGCCGCGGCTCCGGTGGTGGACTCGGTCTGCGGTCCCTGCGCGGCCAGCCGGCGGCGCTGGCGGCGGCTGAGGATGCGCATGCCGAGCGCGCCGAGCAGGGCGGGCAGCAGGGTGACGGCCGCGGCGACCGTGATCACCACGGTCATCGCCGCCGCGACGGCGACGCCGTTGAGGAACGTCAGCCGCAGGGTGAACATGCCGAGCAGCGCGATGCACACCGTGCTGCCGGCGAACAGCACCGCGCGGCCGGAGGTGTTGATCGCGGTGACCGCCGCCTCCTCCGGCGACTTGCCGCGCAGGATGCCCTTGCGGTGCCTGGTGACGATGAACAGCGCGTAGTCGATGCCCACGCCGATGCCGACCAGGGACGCCAACTCGGGTGAGAAGTCGGCCACGTTCATGCCGTGGCTGAGCAGCAGGATCGCCGAGGAGGAGATGCCGACGCCGAACAGCGCGGTGACGATCGGCATCAGCATGCCGAACAGCGAGCCCAGCGCGAGGAACAGCACCACGGCCGCGGCGGCGATGCCGACGCCCTCGGCCACGGCCGGCAACGGCTGTTCGGCCTGGGCCGGCTTGTTGCCGCCGACCTCGACGTGCAGCCCGGCGGCCCGCGCGCTGTGCGCGGTGTCGATGAGCAGCTTCGCCTGGCCGTCGCTCATGTCGTTGCCGAGCTTGGTGTACGTGACGGTCGCGTAGGCGGTGCGGCCGTCCTTGCTCACCTGGGCGGCGCCCGCGGCCACGTACGGGCTGACGACGGTGCCGACGTCCTGCTGCCGGGCGACCTTCGCCAGCATGGGATCGATCCGGTCCCGGACCGAGGCGTCGCGCACCGACCCGGAGTCGACGTGCCACACCACCGTGTCGGCCTCGCCGGACCGTTCGGGGACCACCTTGTCCATCAGGTCGAGCACCTTCGCGGATTCGGTGCCCTTGAGCGAGAACGCGTTGGAGTACGCGTCCCCGACGGTGTTGCCCACGGCGCCGACCCCGACCAGGGCCGCCACCCACAGCAGGATCACCGTCCATTTGTGCCGGAAGCACCAGCGCGCCACTACGGCCACGGTCACATCCCCCATCGTCTCTGCGACGTGTGCAACTTGGATGCACGGTCAGCGGTTACCCCGCACGGACTGCGGGCGCCGTGCGGGCGGCCGCCGGAGACCGTCCCCCAGTACCCCGGCCCCACCAGCCTCCGTGGCCCCTCGGCCGAACTCCAAGCCGAATCGCCTTCTCTCAAGGAACTCCAAAGTTGCCGCCCGCACCGGGGCGCGGCCGCGCGCGGATACTGAGGGCATGGACGCCTCCACGGCCACCGCCACCGTTCTCATCGTCGAAGACGAACCCGGTATCGCGGACATCCTGCGGATCACCCTGAAATACAACGGGTTCACCGTGCACAGCGCCGCGACGTGCAAGGACGCGCTCACCTCGGCCCGCCGGCACCGGCCCGACCTGGTGCTTCTCGACGTGATGCTGCCGGACGGCAGCGGCTGGGAGGTGTGCCGCGCGCTGCGCGAGGAGCGGGCCGCGGAGGACGACGGGAGCGATCTGGCGGTCATCTTCGTCACCGCCAGGGACGCGCCGCGGGACGTGGTGGCCGGGCTCGCGCTCGGCGGCGACGACTACATCACCAAGCCGTTCGGGGTGGACGAGGTGGTGGCCCGGGTGCACGCGGTGCTGCGCCGCACCCGGCGCCGGCCGGCCGGTCCCTCGACCCGCGTGCTGCGCCACGGCGACCTGGAGATGGACGAGGGCACGTACACCGTCCGGCGGGCCGGGCAGCCCGTCGAGTTGACGCCCACCGAGTACAACCTGCTGCGGCACCTGCTGCGCAACGCCGGGCGGATCCTGACCAAGGAGCAGCTGCTCCAGCACGTGTGGCAGTACGACACGGCCGTGTCGTCGACCGTCGTGGAGACGTACATCTCCTATCTGCGGCGGAAGCTGGACCGGTGGGGGCCGCCGCTGATCGAGACCCGGCGGGGCGTCGGGTACGGGCTGCTGGCGCAGGAAGGCGGCGGCGCGTGACGGTCTGCGGGCTGTGGCCGCGCCCGCACTCGCTGCGCGGCCGGTTCACCATCGCCAACGTGGCCTTCCTGGCCGCGGGTCTGGTGCTGGCCGCGGCGGCCAGCATCGCCGCCACCTACATGGTGCTCATCGGGCAGATCGACGACTCGCTGAAGTCCTCGCAGTCCGCGCTGGCCCACACCGAGCTGGGGGCGGACGGGCTGCGGCGGTTGTGCACGCTCGCCGACCTGCTGCAGGGGAGTTCCGCGCAGGGCCCGTCGGCCGGCGCCGGCGGGTCCTCCATCGCGCAGGCGTTCCAGCAGGACCTGTTCGTGGTGCTGGACAAGCACGGCACGCCCGCGACGGTGTGCCAGGACGGCACCATGGCGGTGAGCCCGGAGCAGCGGCGGCTGGCCGCGGCGCTGCCCGACGCGGCGAAGCTGGCCGCCTCCGGCCACGCCGCGACCGTGGAGAGCGGCTCGCAGGAGTACCGCGTCGTCGCGCTGCGGCTGTCCGACGGCACGATCGTGGTCAAGGGCATGCGGATGAGCGGCGTCAAGCACGCCATGGTCAAGCTGCTGTTCTGGGAGGCCGCGGCCGGGGTGGTGCTGCTGGCGCTGCTGGCCACCGGTTCGCTGACCGCCGCGCGGCGCCGGCTGAGCCCGCTGGAGCACATGGTGGAGACCGCGTCCGCGATCTCCGAGGGGGACCTGTCGCGCCGGATCCGCACCTCGCGCCACGGGTCCAGCGAGGTCGAGCAGTTGAGCGCCGCGCTCAACGCGATGCTGCAGCAGATCGAGACTGCGCTCACCGAGAGCGAGCGGGCCACCGCCCAGCTGCGGCAGTTCATCGCCGACGCCTCGCACGAACTGCGCACGCCGCTGGCGTCGGTGCGCGGCTATCTCCAGCTGTACGAGAAGGGCATGCTCGACGCGGACGAGCAGGAGCGCGCGCTGAGCCGGGTCTCGGCGGAGGCGCTGCGGATGAGCCGGCTGGTCGACGAACTCCTCGCGCTGGCCCGGCTCGACGACCGCCCGGCGCTCACCCTGGAACCGGTCGACCTGTGCTGCCTGGTGCGGGAGGCGGCCGCCGACCTGGGCGCGCAGCAGCCCGAGCGGCCGCTGCGGCTGCTGCTGCCGGGCGGGGCCGGGGACGCCGCCGAGGACGCCACCGAAGAGGCCGCCGGGGCCGGATCGGCTGCCCCGTCCGGCCATGTGCTGGGCGACGAGGCGGGGTTGCGGCAGGTGGTGGGCAACCTGCTGGGCAACGTGCGGGTGCACACGCCCGCGGAGTCGATGCTCACCGTGGAGGTCACCGACGCGGGGGACGGCGAGACGGCGCTGCGGATCAGCGACACCGGGCCGGGGCTCAGCGCGCAGGACGCCGCCCGGGCGTTCGACCGCTTCTTCCGCGCCGACCCGCAGCGTTCCCGGGACACCGGCGGGGCCGGGCTCGGCATGTCCATCGTGCAGGCCGTGGTCAAGGCCCACGGGGGCGCCGTGGCGCTGACCCCCACCCCCGGCGGCGGGCTGACCGTCACCGTGCGGCTGCCCACCGCCCGTGCCGAGGTGACCGTCTGACGGCTGCTCAGGCCGCCTCGGCGGCCTGCGGCACCGCGTCCTTGGGCGGGGCGTCGACGGGCCGCGCGTTGCGGACCCCCGGGACCGCCGCGGTGCCCAGGCAGGCGACGGCGACCAGCACCGCGCAGGCGTACAGCGGGGCGGACGTGCCGAACGCGCGGGCGGCGAGCGGCGCCAGCGCGTACCCCACGGGCATCGCGGCCAGCGACAGCAGCCAGTCGTAGGAGGTGACGCGGGCCAGGACGCCGGCCGGCACCGAGGCGTAGACGTACGTCTCCCACACCGGGGTGAGGAAGCCCAGCGCGCCCAGCGCCAGGCAGTAGCCGGCGACGAGCAGCCAGCCGGGGGCGCCGGCCGCCAGCAGGGCCAGCGGCGCCGCGTAGCTGGCGAGTCCCAGGTTGCCGGTGAGGATCGGGCGCTTGAGGCGGGCGCGGGAGGCGAGCAGCGAGCCGAGCAGCAGGCCCACCGACCCGGCCTCCAGGACGACGACCCACAGGCCGTCACCGCCCTTGCGGCCGTGCACCGCGAGCGGGCCGAGGGTCGCCAGCACGGCCGCCGTGCCGTTCCAGACGCAGTGCGCGACCAGGCTCGTCCAGTACCAGTCGCGGGCGCGCACCTCGCTCCAGCCCTCGACGAGGTCGGCCCGCACCGACCGCCGGGGGATCGTCGTGCGCGGCACCCGGATCACCGCGAGCAGGGCCGCGCTGGCGGCGAAGGAGACCGCGTCCAGCACGAACGCCCAGCCGGGACCCGCGGTGAAGATGAGCGCGCCGGCCACGGCGGGGCCGGCCAGCCGGGTGGCGTTGGCCGCCGAGGCCATCAGGGCGTTGGCCCGCAGCAGGCCGTCGCCCGGGGCGGTGCCGCTGACCAGCGGTCCGGTGGTCGGCATGGCGAAGGCGGAGGCGATGCCGCCGACCGCCTCGGCGACCGCGATGTGCGTCAGGTGCGGTGCCCCGCCGATGAGTTCGAGCCCGACGAGGAGCTGGGCGGCGCAGCGCACCAGGTCGGTGCCGAGCGCGACCGTGCGGGCGTCGAAGCGGTCGGCGGCCACGCCGCCGAGCGGGAGCAGCAGCAGCCGCGGCACCATCGCGCAGCCCAGCACGAGGGCCAGCGCGAAGGCGGAGCCGTCGGCGCGGGTGATGGCGATGGCCAGCGCGGCGGGGACGACGGCGTCCCCGAGCGCGGACAGGGTGCGTCCGGTGAACAGCAGGCGGAAGGCGCGTTGGCGCAGGGGGTGCGGCACGCCGCGAGAGTATTTCGGCGCCGAACTTTTCGTCAACGAATATTTCGGTGTCGATGAATCAGAACGGCTCTGGCTAGAATCGGCCGCCATGAGCACCCCCGGGCCCGAGCACGACTGGACCGACGGCCATGTCGAGCGCTGGCTGCCGGTGCTGCCGGGGCTCGACCCGGACATCGAGGGCGCGACCACCCGGGTCAAGGTGCTCACCGATCATCTGCGCCGCGTCCGCGAGCGCGCGCTGGCCGACTTCGACCTGCACAAGCACGAGTACGACACGCTGCACACGCTGGCCGGCCGCGGCGGGCACGCGGCGCCCTCCGAACTCGCCGCCGACCTTCAGATGGCCCCCGCCTCCATCACCGGCCGCCTCGACGCCCTGGAGCGCCGCGGCTACGTCCGCCGCGGGCCGGCCCCCGGCGACCGCCGCCGCGTCGACGTCGAACTCACCGAGGAGGGGCGGGCGGTGTGGCTCGGCGCGATGGACGTGGTCGGACACGAGGAGTACCGCCTGCTCGGCGTCCTCGACGCCGAGGAGCGGCGCACGCTGTCGGATCTGCTGCGCCGGGTGCTGATCCAGGCGGAGCGGTGAGGGCGTGTCGGGGCTTTGTCGCAATCTTGTCCCGGGGCTCCCGCTCCTCCGGCTCGCCTCACTAGGCTCGACGCCCGTACGACCATCGCACTGATCAAGAGAAGACAAACGGGGTGGAACGCCATGGGGGACCTCTACGTGGACGGTCCGATGCTGGACCGCGTACACGGTCACCTGTCGCACATGCGCGACCTGCTGGAGACGCCGGCCAAGAAGATGGCCTCGGTCGACGGTGCCGCGATGGGGGCTGACGAACTCGCGCGCCGGATGGACGACTTCGGGCACGAGTGGCACTACGGCATCGGCAAGCTGGGCGAGTTCTCGCACGGCGCGGTGACGGCGCTGGAGAAGATCAAGAGCACCTTCGAGAAGGCCGACACCGATCTGGCCAAGGCACTGACGGACGCCGCCAAGAACAAGGGGGACGCCAAGTGAGCGCACCCACCGTGGCGGACTTCCCCCACCTGGGGTTCGTGCCCTGTCCCGGCGACGAGGACGAGGCCGGCGACGTCGCCCGCGTGGTGCGGGGCGCCGCGAAGGCCCTCGAAGAGGTCGACCACGTGCTGCGCGGCGCCGCCGACGGCGACTGGCGCGGCGAGGCGGCCCGCGCCTTCCGCGACCTGCTCTCCCACGACTTCCGGCCCAAGCTGGAGACGGCCCAGCGCTCCTTCGGCGAGGCGGCGACCGCCCTGGAGGGCTGGGTCACCACCATGGGCACCCAGCAGAAGGCCGCCGTCTCCCTGGAGCACGAGGCGGCCACCGCGGCCTCCACCCTCAGCTCCAAGCAGTCCCACCTCAACGGCCTGCCGCCCGCCCCCAAGCCCGGCGACCCCGAACCCGCCGACGACGCGGACAAGAAGAAGGCCACCCAGGACGCCAAGGACCGCACCGACGCCAACACCGCGGTCACCCACGCGCAGGCCGCGCTGGACGACGTCCGCCGCCGCGCGCACAAGCTGCACGACCAGTACCAGCACGACGGCAAGGACGTCGCCGACAAGCTCAAGCACGCCATGGACGAGGCGCCCGGCAAGCCCGGCTTCTTCGACCGGATCGGCGAGGCCATCGGCGGCCTCCTCGACGACATCGGCCACATGGCCGACTCGTTCGCCGACTGGGCGGTCAAGGAACTCGCCAAGATCGCACCGCTGTTGAAGGTCATCGGCGACATCGCGGGCCTGGCCAGCACCGTGCTCGGCCTGCTCTCGCTGATACCCGGCCTGCAGTTCCTCGCCCTGCCCGCGCTGCTCCTGGGCGGCGTGGCGCTGGTCAGCCACTATCTCAGCGCGGTCGGCGAGAGCGGCAGCTTCCTCAAGGCGCTCACCAACCCGACCGTCATCATGGACGCGGTCACCCTCGCGTTCGGCGCCGGCGCCTTCACCGCCTCCATGAAGCTGGCCAAACTCGCCGGCGAGGGCGGCACGTTCAGCCAGATGGCGCTCAGATCGATGAGCCCGCTGGCCAAGATGAAGGCGCCACCCAGCTACTTCGAACTCGCGAAGGACGCCTCCTACGAGATGTCGACCGCCGAGTTCGGGCTGCGCGCCGCCCGCTTCCACTGCACGTGGGGCGGCAACGTCATGATCTCCATGGGCGCCAAGGGGACCGTGCAGATGGTCGGCGACTGGATCCACGGCAAGGGCCTCGGGCCGCTCACCAACAACTCCCCGATTGCGACGCCGTCATGAGCACTCCCACCACCGCGCCGGCGGACTTCCTGGGCGAAGTCGAGCTGTTCGTGCCCACCGACTGGTTCGACCTGCTGGAGGACGGCTGGGACGAGGAGGCCGCCCGCGCCCGCATCGAGGACCTGGTGCGCCGCAGCTACCCGCAGCACGACGCGGAGCTGCGCGCCGACTTCGTGCAGGCGATGATGTTCTGGCGGCGCACCCTGCTCGACCAGGGCGTCATCCTGGACGGGCTGGTCGCGGTGCCGCCGGAGGAGACGGGTACCGAGCACGGCGCCACCTGGCAGATCATGGCCGGCGTCGTGGACCTGCCGACCATCGACCCCGACATCGACCTCGCCGAGGTGGTGGTGCGGCTGCTCGGCACCCGGCCCGACGCGGCCACCGCCTACATGGAGACGTACACCACCGAGATGGGGCTCGGCTTCGGCCTGCTGGACCGGCCGGTGCTCGGGCGGGACGGCACGATGTCCGTGCCCGGCTCGGGCGTCGCCCCGCCGGAGGACGAGTCCGAGGTGGTCGCCCAGATCGGGCTGGCCGTCGCGTTGGCCTGCCCGCCGGGCGGCGGGCGCGGCCTGCTGGTGGTCGGCAACTGCCTCGACTCGACGCAGGTGTACGGTCTGGGCGCGCTGGTCGCCGTCATCGCCGGACGTTCGACGTTCACCGACGATGACCGGACCGGCGGGACGGACCAGGCCGGCCAGGCGGAGAACGACGAAAGGTAAGCGAGGCCCGATCATGAGCGAATCCGCGGTGACGTCGCGGCGTGAGCAGTTCACCGAGACGCTCGCCAAACTCGACGGGCCGAAACCGCGGTTCGGCGAGCGGGAGTTCGAGAGCAGCTACACCATGTTCAACCCGGTGGTGATGCTGGCCCTCGCGCTCGCCATCTGCGTCGGGGTCACCATGATCTACCGGGGAGGCGGCAACGCCGACAGCCACGAGCGAGCCGTACGGCTCGTGGTGGGGCTGGCGTTCTGGGTGGTGCCCTTCGTCCTGGTCGTGATGCCGGTCGGCGTGCGGCATCTGCTGCGCCGCTGGGCGCTGCGCCACGCCGCGGCCAAGGTGCCCCGCTCCGGCACCGGCCTGGAGATGCCCGCCGCGGTCGACGGGCGCAAGGGGCTGCTCGTCGCCGAGGACGGCGGGCTCACCCTGCACACCGCCGAGGGCACGCAACAGCCGGTCGCCTCCTGGCAGGACATCGCGGTCGCATGCGAGTTCGTCCCGCGACATGTGCTGTGGTCGCTGGCCGGCACCGACCTGCGGATGGCGGACGGCACCTGGGTGGAGATCCGGGCCGCCAAGGTACGCCCGCTGCTGAGGGCCTGCCGCGCCGCGGGCGTGCGCGTGCTGCCCGCGGTGAACGCCGCGGACCTGCGCAACCTGGCCGGCCGGCGCCCAGACCTCTGACGGCGGCGCCTGGCCGGCCGCCGCCCGGCGGCGGGCCCCCGCACGCGCAAGGCCCCGCGCACGCGGAAGGGCCCGCAGCGGTCGTCGTCCGACCGGTGCGGGCCCTTCCGCGTCAGTGCCGTCGCGTTCTCAGTAGCGGCGGGTGATCAGCGCGCGCTTGACCTCCTGGATGGCCTTGGTGACCTCGATACCGCGCGGGCAGGCGTCCGTGCAGTTGAAGGTGGTGCGGCAACGCCACACGCCGTCCTTGTCGTTGAGGATCTCCAGGCGCTGCTCGCCGCCCTCGTCGCGCGAGTCGAAGATGAAGCGGTGCGCGTTGACGATCGCGGCCGGGC
>WRCZ01000105.1 GCA_009783685.1 Actinomycetes bacterium | reverse complement strand
GCCTGGAGCGGCACCGCGAAGGACTTGCGCAGGGAGGCGGGGGCGGCGACCGGCAGCAGTGCGGCCAGCATCTTGCCCTTGAGGGTGCTCGGCTGTCGGGTCAGTTCGACGTCGACGCGGGTGCCGTCGCCCTCGGGCGTCATCCGGAATATCCAGCCGCCGCCCGCGCCGAACAGCTTGGAGTCCAGCGTGGTGATGGTGACCGTGTCCCCGCCCGGCTGCCACTCGTACCGCGTGCGCTCCCATGCCGCCGAGGTCCCCTCGGTCACCTCCGCCCAGGTGGCGCCGCGGCCGTGCACCTCGAAGTGCTCGGCGTCGATCGTGGGCCAGGACTGGGGGCGCGAAGGCCCGAAGTCGGTCAGGACCTCCAGCACGCCCTCGGGGCTGAGCTTGGAGACGAGGTGGAAGCGGACGACTGCCATGGGGATTCCTCAACAAGAAGTAACTGGTCTAACCGGTGACGAAAGATTTCCATGCGGATGCGTCACCTGTCAAGATGGTGATGCTTGCTGGGGAGTCAGATCCAGTCGCGGAGCTTGAACGCCACGTAGAGCACGACGGAGCAGCCGACCATCACGCCCGTCGACGTCCAGAATCCGGCGTGGGTGCTGAAGCCGGGGTAGGGGACGTTCTGGCCGTAGAAGCCGGTGACGGCGGTGGGGACGGCGATGATCGCCGCCCAGCTGGTGACCTTCTTCATGATCAGGTTCATGCGGTTGCCCTGGACCGTCAGGTTGGTCTCCATGACGGTGGTGATCAGGTCGCGCAGCGACTCGGTCCACTCGGTGGCGCGCAGCACGTGGTCGTAGACGTCCTGGAAGTACGGCCGCATCGGCTCGCTGACGACGTGCAGATCGCGGCGCAGCAGCGCGTTGACGACCTCGCGCATGGGCAGGACGACGCGGCGCAGCCGCACCAGGCTCTTGCGCAGTTCGAAGGAGCGGTGCTGTACGGCGCGGATGTCGGCGGGGCTGTCCTCGAAGAGGAGGTCCTCCAGTTGCTCGATCCGGTCGTCGAGGTCCTGGACGGCGGCGAAGTGGCCGTCGACCAGGTAGTCGATGAGGCCGTGCACGAGGAACCCCACTCCGTACTTGGCCAGTTCGGAGGAGTCGTCCCAGCGTTCCACGACGGGCTCCATCGGGAAGTGCCCGCCTTTGTGGACGGTGATCAGCGCGTTGGCGGTGATGAACGCGGACACCTCAGTGGTCTGGACGGCACCGGTCGCCGGCTCGATGGCCACCGCGTAGGCGCTCAGGAACAGATGGGTGCGGTAGGTGTCGAGTTTGGGGCGCTGATGCTCGTAGGTCGCGTCCTCCACCGCCAGGGCGTGCAGCCCGAACTCCTCGGTGATCATGTCGAAGTCCGAGGAGGCGGGGTCGTGTACGTCCAGCCACACCGTGGCGTCCGGGTCGACGACGTACTCCGAGATGTCCTGGACGGGGAAGTTCTCGCGTTCCAGGGTGCCGTGCCGGTACAGCCGGGTACGCGTCATCCGTGGCGCACCGTCGTCGCCGGAGGCCGTGCTGCCGCGGCGTTCCGCGCCCGGGTCTGTCCCACAGCGCTGGAGCGTAGCCAGGCGTACCGTCACGGCTGCTCGCGCCGCACCGCGGATCACCGGATCGGGCGATCCTCGCCTGGACCGGCCGCAGCGTGCCGGGCGGTGGCGAAGGTCCCTACCTCTAGGCGAATCCGCCGTTGCTCAGCAGGAGTTGGCCGTTGACCCACTGTCCCTGCGGTGAGCAGAGGAAGTCCACGAGGTGGGCCGTGTCCTGCGGGGTGCCGAGGCGGCCGAGCGGCGTCCGGTCGAGCAGGTGCTCCCGCACCTCGCCGGTCATCCAACCGGTGTCCACCGGGCCCGGGTTGATGACGTTCGCGGTGATGCCGAGGTGGGCGAGTTCGCGCGCGGCGGCCAGGGTGATGCGGTCCAGGGCGCCCTTGCTCGCGCCGTACGGGAGGTTGCCCACCGTGTGGTCGCTGGTCAGGGCGATGACGCGGCCGCTGCCCTGGGCGGCCGTGAAGCGCAGGCCGAACTCGCGGATCAGCAGCCAGGTGGCGCGGGCATTGACCGCGAAGTGGCGGTCGAAGCTGTCGACAGTGGTGTCGAGCAGGCCGGAGTCGACCGACTCGCAGTGGCACATCACCAGGGCGGTGACGCCGCCCAGCCCGCGTTCGACCGCGTCGAAGATCCGGGCCGGAGCCCCCGGATCGCCGAGGTCCGCCTCGACGGCCACGGTGGTGGCACCGCATCCGGCGAGGGCGTCGCTGATCGCCGCGGCGGCCCCGGGCTCGCTGCCCCAGGCCATGCGCTCGTCATAGGGGGTCCAGTAGCTGAACCCGATGTCCCAACCCGAGGCCGCCAGTTGGCGGGCGATGCCCGCGCCGATGCCGACGCTGCGTCCCACCCCGGTGACCAGTGCCACGGGCCGCGCACGGGCAGGCACCCGACCCTGATCGGATGGTCCAGGCCCGGGGCTCGTCGTCACGGCCGCAAGCGTGCACGATCGACGCCGGGGCGGCAACCGCCTCGTGGCCGAGGGCAGTACGGGGCCGGGTGCCGTACCGCGGGGGCCCTTGGTTCCCGACGGCTGTCCGTCACCACCGTCGGGCGGTGGGGGAGTCGGGGGTGGGGGCGTGACCGGTCACGGTCAGCGGGGGTGGGCGGGGGCGGTGGAGCCGCGGACCACGAGCTGGCTGGGCAGGACCACGGGAGCGCCGGGGCGCGTCATGCCGCGCAGGATGCCGATCAGGGTGCGGGCGGCGCGCTCGCCCTGTTCGGCGCTGAACACCCGGACGCTGGTCAGGGGTGGGGTGAGCAGCGGCGCCGGCGGGGTGTCGTCGAATCCGGCGACCGAGACCTCGCGGGGCACGTCGATGCCGCGCTCGCGCAGCAGCTGGAGCACGCCGATGGCCATGCTGTCGTTGAAGCAGAAGTACGCCGTGGGCGGCTGCTCACGGTCCAGCAGCCCTTCCGCCGCGGCCCGGCCGGACGCTATCGACCAGTTCCCGGTCGCCACCAAACCCTGGTCGAGGGTCAAACCCGCGTCGGCCAGCGCCCTTTCGCACCCGGCCATCCGGGCCCGCACCGCCAGCCCCTGGCCCTCGCCGCTGGTGACGATCGCGATCCGCCGGTGGCCGAGGGCCAGCAGGTGCTGCATGGCGACGTAGGCGCCGGACTCGTCGTCGGGGCAGACCGACGGCACGTCGAGCGCCGTGTGGCCGATGACCGTCACCGGGTACCCGGCCTCGACCAGCAGTTTCACGCCCTCCTCGCCCATGCTGGCCTCGACCAGGACGCCGTCCACCGTGCGCTGCCGGATCAGCCGGCGGAACGCGGACAGCTCGGTCTCGGACTCCTTGGGGCTGGACAGCAGCGTGGTGTAGTCGTTGTCGCTCACCCCGCGGTCCACCCCGCCGACCACCTGCAGCAGATGCGCGCTGGCGAAGCCCGCCTCCACCGAACTGGGCAGCACCAGGCCGACGATCTCGCTGCGGTTCCTGGCCAGCGAGCGGGCCGCGAGGCTCGGCCGGTAACCGAGTTCGCGCATGGCGGCGAGCACCCGGGTCCGGGTCTCGGGAGCGACCCCCGCGGCGTCGTTGATGACGCGCGAGACGGTCTGGTACGAGACGCCGGCCCGCTGGGCAACGGTCCGCATGGTGATCGACGAGTCCTTCTGGTTCATGGCAACGGTCACGATAACGCACTGCGCGCCTCGGTGGGAGTGATCGCCTCGATCCCCCGGGATCGATCGGAAAACATCGCGGATTCCCTATTGACGCTGCTCCTGTGGGCTCCCTATGGTCGCTGCCACTGGATGTGACCGTTCACGAGAGAGGTGCGCAATGAGGCGACCCAGGAATGCCCGCTCCAAGCCCGCCAGATTCGCCAAGGTGGCCGTCGCCGGCGCCCTGATCCCGTTGTCCCTCACGCTCGGTGCCTGCGCGGGCGGCGGCAGCGGCTCCTCGTCCGGAGGCAAGACCACCCTGCGGATCACCTGGTGGGGCAACCCGGAGCGGGCCAAGGCCACCCAGGACGCCATCGCGCTGTTCGAGAAGGCCCACCCCGACGTGAAGGTCGAAGCCCAGCCGTCCGCCTACCCGGGCTACTACGACAAGCTCAACACCCAGATCACCGCGGGCGACGCGCCCGACGTCTTCCAGGTCGACACCGTCACCAAGTACGCGTCCAAGGGCTCGCTCGCCGACCTCGGCCAGTACAAGGACGTCCTGGACACCAGCGCCATCGACCCGGCGTTCCTCGCGCAGGGCTCCTACCAGGACAAGCTCTACGAGGTCCCGGCCGGCTCCAACCCCTTCGCGCTGCTCTACAACGCCGCGGCCGTGCAGAAGGCCGGGGCCACCGCCCCCACCTCCGGGATGACCTGGCAGCAGTACGCCGACCTGGCCAAGGCGATATCGGCCAAGGGCGGCGGCAAGACCTGGGGCGCGGCCGACGACAGCGCCAACGTCCAGGCGTTCGAGATCTTCGTCCGCCAGCGCGGCGGCAACCTCTACAGCGCCGACGGCAAGAAGCTCGGCTTCACCGCGGCCGACCTCACCGCCTGGTGGCAGTACTGGGCCGACCTGCGCAAGAGCGGCGCCGTGCCGCCGGCCACCGTCACCGAGCCGGGGGTGACCGGCGACGTCACCAAGGTGCCGATCGCCAAGGGCCTGGTCGCCATGGACGCCTACGGCACCAGCACCACCCTGCCCGGCGAGGACTGGAAGTACGTCGGGCTGCCCGGTGAGACCGCCGCCAAGCCCGGCGCCTACCTCAAGCGCTCGGTGAACTGGGGTGTGTACGGGCACAGCAAGCACGCCAAGGAAGCCGCCGAGCTGGTCTCGTTCCTCGTCAACGACAGCGCCGCGGGCCAGAAGCTGGGCATCACGCGCGGCGCGCCGGCCAACTCCAAGGTGCTGGCCGCCCTCACCCCGGCCCTGAGCGGCACCGCCCAGCAGGTCGCGCAGTACACCGCCTACGTCGGCAAGCCCGGCAACAACTCCGCCGCGCCGCCGCCGTCGCCGGCCGCCTCGACCCAGATCGAGACCGATCTGTTCGTGCGGATGGCGGAGAACGTCTGGTTCGGCAAGGCGGACGTCGCCAAGGCGGCCGAGGACTTCGTCAAGCAGGCCGAGCAGCAGCTCACGGACGGCTTCTGATGGCGGCGGCCGCCGCCGGGTCCACCGTGGAGCGCCCCGGCAGAGGGCGGGCGCGGCCCGGCGGCGGGGCGGCCGGCACCGCCCCGTCGGGCAGCCCGCGCCGCCGCCGGACCAACGGAGCGGCCTACACCCTGCTCAGCCCCTGGCTGCTGGGGACCGTGGGCGTGCTGGCCATCCCGCTGCTCTACTCGCTCTACCTCTCCTTCACCAGCTACGACCTGCTGAGCAACCCGCACTGGGTGGGCTTCCGGAACTACCGCAGACTGTTCTCCGACGACCCGCGCTACGCCCACTCGATGTGGGTCACCCTGCAGTACGTCATCACCTCGGCGCCGCTGAAGCTGCTGATGGCGCTCGCCGTGGCGCTGCTCCTGGCCCGCCCGCGGCGCGGGCAGGGCGCCTACCGGGCGTTGTTCTACCTGCCGTCGCTGCTCGGCACCAGCGTGGCGATCGCCATCGTCTGGCAGGGCACCTTCGAGCAGAACGGGCCCTTCAACGGGTTCCTGAAGCTGTTCGGCGTGCACGGCCAGGCATGGGTCTCCGACCCCTCCTACGTCCGCTGGGTCATCGTGGCCCTGGCCATGTGGCAGTTCGGCGCCCCGATGGTGATCTTCCTGGCCGGGCTGAAGCAGATCCCGCAGGAGCTGTACGAGGCCGCGGAGATGGACGGCGCCGGATGGTGGCGCCGGTTCTTCTCGATCACGCTGCCGATGCTGAGCCCGGTGATCCTGTTCAACCTGGTCGTGGAGATGATCGGCGCCTTCCAGGCGTTCACCCCCGCGCAACTGGTCGGCGACGGCCAGGGCGGACCGGTGGACTCGACCCTCTTCTACACCCTCTACCTGTACCAACGGGCCTTCCAGATGCAGCAGATGGGCTACGCCGCGGCCATGGCCTGGGTGATGATCGCCGGCCTCGGCCTGATCACCGCGCTGCTGTTCTGGTCCTCCCGCTACTGGGTCCACTACGGAGACTGACCATGCGACCGAAGTCCCTGCGCGCCGCGCTGCCCCATGCGGTGATCCTGCTCCTGCTGGTGGTCCTGCTCTACCCGGTCGCCTGGATGCTGGGCTCGTCGTTCAAGCCCACCTCGGAGATCATCTCCAGCCTGTCGTTCCTGCCCCGGCACTTCACCCCCGGCAACTACCGCCAGGGCTGGGCCGGTACCGCCGGCACCGGCTTCTCGGTGTACTTCCTCAACTCCACGCTGATCGCGGTGGGCGCGGTCATCGGCAACGTCGTGTCCTGCTCGATCACCGCCTACGCGATGGCCCGGCTGGACTTCCGTGGCCGCGGGCTGGTCACCGCCATCGCCATCGGCACGCTGCTGCTGCCCAAGGAGGTGCTGCTCATCCCGCAGTACCTGATCTTCCACAAGCTCGGCTGGGTGGACACCGACCTGCCGCTGGTGGTGCCGAAGTTCCTCGCCGTGGACGCCTTCTTCGTCTTCCTCAACCTGCAGTTCATGCGCGGGCTGCCGCGCGAGCTGGACGAGGCCGCCGCCCTCGACGGATGCGGGCCGTTCCGCACCTTCTGGCACATCCTGCTGCCGCTGACCAAGCCCGCGCTGGCCACCACCGCGATCTTCACCTTCATCTGGACCTGGAACGACTACTTCTCGCAGCTGATCTACCTGAACAGCCCCGCGCGCTACACCCTCCCGGTGGGCCTGCGGATGTTCCTGGACGCGACGTCCGGCTCCGACCTCGGGCCGATGTTCGCCATGGCCACGGTCACCCTCGCCCCGCTGTTCGTGCTCTTCGTCTTCTTCCAGCGGCACCTCGTCCAGGGCATCGCCACCACCGGCTTCAAGGGCTGAACCGCCCCCCGCAGCGCCCCTCCTTCACGCGCCGGGCCCATCCGGCCGCGCGTCCCTTCGTCAGGAGTCCCAGGAGAGCCATGTCCAAGAACCGCACGTCCCTGCTCGCCGCGGCCGCCGTCCTCACCGCCGGCGCACTCACCGCCACCACCCTGCAGGGCAGCGCCCACGCCGGCACCGCGCCGGCCGCCGCCCCCGCGCAGGTGCTGTCCGCCAACCTCAGCGTCCGCCTCGGCGACATCCCCGACGGCAAGGACACCTACGCCGCGGAGCTCAAGCGCGAGGTGGACCTGGTGCTCGCCCACCAGACCGCCGAGGGCAGCCTGGAGATCCAGGGCAAGACCAAGGACCTGGGCGACAACTCGCTCGGCGCCTCCAGCCTGCTGGCGCTGTACCACGCGAGAACCCACGATCCGGCCGTGGTCGACGCGTTCCGGAGAAGCGTCGACTGGTACCTGGCCAACCGGATCTACACCGCCGACAACCCCGGCAACACCACCGTCCTGGTCAAGGACAGCGGCCAGCCCTGGGCCGCGTACATGCCCTACTCCCTCGCCGAGGGCGGCGGCGGGGACTGGCCCACCACCGTGTGGGCGCTGCTGCACGTCGCCAACGTCCTGCAGTACGGCGACGGGCTGCTGCGCGACGACCAGCGCGCCGCGCTCGTCGAACTCGGCCAGGGCTACTGGAAGTGGCTCACGAAGGTCTCCCAGTTCAACCCGCAGGACGCCGACAACCAGGCCATCGGGGCCGTGGACGCGGCGATCCAGCTGAGCCAGCAGATGACCCGGCTCGGCTGGCCGAAGAAGACCGCCGCCGCGCTCAAGGCCGACGCGATGGACGTGTTCACCCGCCAGATCCGCCCCCTGCGCCAGACCGACCGCGGCTACACCTTCTACCCCGAGCACTCCGGGGGCCTGGACCAGAACTACGGCGGCATCACCCTCGGCTTCCTGTGGAAGGGCTGGCGACTCACCGGCGACAAGCGCTTCTACCAGGACGGCCTGGAGACGGCCGCCTACCTCGACATGCGCCTCGGTGCCCGCGGCTTCGACTACGGCGGCCCCCGCCACAACGAACTGCGCCCCGGCTACGAGGCGGTCTACGGCCTCCAGCACTACAGCCCGCTGGTCGAGGACGACCTCGGCCGGTACCTGGCGACCGCCAGCATCAAGTACACCCACACCGGCACCGAACCCGACAAGACCGTCGTGCCCGACGGCCACTTCGCGTTCATGACGATCTGGCAGTTCACCGACCCCGGCCACTGGTACCGCAAGGAGACCACGGTCAACTCCCCGTACAAGCTGCGGGTCGGTGACGGCTCGGTGGTGCTGGACGAGCAGGGCTCGGCCTACCTGGTGTCCGCGGGGAACGCGGACGTCATCCACGCCGCCACCGACGGCAAGCAGCGCATCGGCCTGGCCTGGACCGACGCCGACGGCACCCACTTCCTCACGCCCGCACCCGGCGCGGCCCCCACCACCCGCGCGGTGCCGGTCAAGGGCGGCCAGGCGCGCGAGGTCACCCAGCGGATGAGCGGTCCCGGTGGCGCCGTCATCCCGGTCACCACCCGCTACGAGGTGTTCGACGGGACCGTGCACGTCACGACCCGCGTGCCGGCCGGCGCCGTGCCCGACGGCGTCACGCTGTCCTACATCGCCGGCCTGCCGTACCTCACCGACGCGACGGGCGGCACCGCCCCCGACACGCCGCAGCAGAAGATCCTCGGCGTCGTCGGGCTCAGCGGTGGCAGCCTCTCCTTCGCCGCGGACGGGGCCGACCTGACCGACCCCCGGGGCGTCACGGCGGGCCCGATGGCCGTCACCTCGCCGACCGGCGTGACCGTGAGCAACCCGGACGCGGGCCCGGACACGTTCAGCAACTCGGCCAACGCCGGGCTGATCCTGGAGAAGTACAGCACCTCGCTGAACTCCAACCCGGACGTCGGCTTCGCCAGGACCCGGGCCACCAACCTGGTCCAGGCGCCCGCCCGGCAGGCCGGCTCCGAGGTGGTGACCGACGTGACCTACGGACCGGCGCACTGAGCCCGCGGGCCGCGCCCCGGCGCGGCCCGCCCCTCCGCACACCCGCCGCACAGCTGTCACTCACCCGAGTCAGGACACAGGGGAGAACGCACACATGACCAGAATCCGGGTCGCCCTCGTGGGCACCGGGCACATCGCGGAGGCCGCGCACCTGCCGGCCTTCGCGGCCGAGGCCGCACGCACCGAGCTGGTGGCCGCGGTGGACGTCGACCGCGAGCGCGCCGAGGACTTCGCCGCCCGGCACGGCATCCCGGCCGCGTACGGCGAACTGGAGGCGATGCTCGACCGCGAGCGGCCCGACCTGGTCGTGCTGTGCTCCCCGCCGGCGGCCCACCTGGACGCGGTGCTGAGCAGCCTGGCCGCCGGGGCGTGGGTGTGGCTGGAGAAGCCGCCGGTGCTGTCGCTGGCCGAGTTCGACCGGATCGAGGAGGCCGAACGGGCCGGCGGCCCCTACGTGTCGGTGATCTTCCAGCACCGCTTCGGGTCCGCGGCCCGCCGGCTGGTCCGCCAGGTGCGCGCGGGCGACCTGGGGCAGCCGCTGGTCGCCCAGTCGGTGACGGCCTGGTACCGCCCCGACGCGTACTACGCCGTGCCGTGGCGCGGCCGGTGGGACACCGAGGGCGGCGGCACCACCCTCGGGCACGGCATCCACCAGATGGACCTGATGCTCGCGGTCCTCGGGCCGTGGGCCGAAGTGCAGGCGATGGCCGGGCGGTTGCAGCGCGACATCGAGGTCGAGGACGTGTCCACCGCGCTGGTCCGCTTCGAGAGCGGCGCGCTGGCCACCGTCGTCAACTCCGCGCTGTCGCTGCGCGAGGAGAGCTACCTGCGGTTCGACTTCGCCGACGCCACCGTGGAGTTGCGCCACCTGTACGGGTACGGGGACGCGGACTGGACGTACACCCCGCCGCGGCCCGTCCCGCCCGGCGACGTGGACGTCCCCAGCTCGCACACCGCCCAACTCCCTTACCTGCTCGACGCGATGGAGCGCGGGGAGCGCCCGCCGCTGTCCGGGCCCGACGGGCGCGCGTCACTCGAACTGGTCACCGCGCTGTACCGGGCCGCCTTCACCGGCACGCCCACCCGCCGCGCCGACCTCACCCCCGACGACCCCTTCTACCACCGCCTGCACGGCGACGTACCCGGCTGGGCCCCCGCCCCCGCCGCACCCCGAGGGAACTGATGCTCGACCAGGACCGGACACGCATGGCCCGGGGTCCCGGAGACCGGATCGGCGTCCTGGCGGCCGGTACCGAGTTGTTCCGGTACCACTACCGGCCGGATCTGCCGCCGTCGGAGTGCCCCAGCCCCTACGTCCACCCGCTGCGCACCCTGGCCGGGCGCGTCGTCAGCGGGCACCGCCCGCACGACCACCGCTGGCACAAGGGGCTGGCGATGACCGCCTCGCACCTGTCGGGCCAGAACTTCTGGGGCGGCGGCACCTACACGCCCGGCGCCGCCCTCGACGCCACCCCCGGCACCCCCGCCGGCCGCTATGTCGACCTGCCCAACGTCGGCCGCCAGGACCACCTGGGCTTCACGTCGCTCGGCGAGGACGGCTTCACCGAGACCCTGGGCTGGATCACCGCCGAAGGGGAGGAGTGGATCCGGGAGCACCGCACCGTCACCGTCAGGGACGTCGACCCGGCCGGCGGCAGCTGGACCCTGGAGTTCGCCACCGAGCTGCGCAACGTCCGGGGCGCCGAGCTGCGGTTCGGCAGCCCTACGGTGTTCGGCCGCGAACTCGCCTCCTACTGCGGCTTCTTCTGGCGCGGCCCGCGGTCCTTCGCCGGCGGCCGGGTGCTGGCCGCGGACGGCCTGGAGGGCCCGGAGGTGATGGGCGCCGTCTCGCCGTGGCTGGCCTACATCGGCGAGCACGACGAGGTCGACGGGCACGCCACCGTGCTGTTCCGGCCCGATCCGTCGGACGAGGAGGGCGGCCGGCCGCACTGGTTCGTGCGCAGCGAGCCCGTGCCGATGGTCAACCCCACCCTCGCTTTCCGCGAGGAGCGCCCGCTCGCCGACGGCGCCGTGCTCGCCCGCCGCTACCGGGTCACCGTCGCCGACGGCGCGTGGGACCGCGCGCGCATCGCCGCCCACCTCGACGCCCACCCCTGGGATCCGAGCTGATCCTCCGGGCCGGCACGTCCACCGCTCGGTGCGCTCCCCGGCGCCGGGGGCGGGCCGATGCCGCGGCCCGGGGGCGGGCCGATGCCGCGGCCCGGGTGCGCCGGGCGAGGCGGGTGAGACCGGCGAAAAGGGTCAGCCGCGGACCGCGGCCAGGCACTCGTCGTACAGGTCCATGAGGTCGCCCTTGCCGCCGTTGTCGACCCACGTCATCGATGCGGCGTCCAGGCAGGCGAAGACCGTCGCGATCACCGCCCGGGCCCTCGGGTCCGGGCGGCCGGCCGCAACGCCCATCCGCGCCTCGACCAGCGGCAGCAGGCCCTCCTGGAAGCGGAGCCGCTTCTCCAGCCAACCGGCCCGCAGCGAGGCGGTGTTGTGCAGGAGCCGGAACCGCTCCAGTGCCTGCGCGCGGCTGTCGTGCAGGGCCAGTACGGCCGCGACGCCCGCGCGCAGGGCCTCCCAGACGCCGGCGTCCGCGGGCTGCGCGCCGACCGTGTCCGCCAGGACCTGCCAGAACCGGTCCTGGTCGCCGCCGAGCAGATCCTCCTTGGCGCCGAAGTAGCGGAACAGGGTGCGCTGGGAGACGCCGGCCTCGCGGGCGATCTGGGCGATGGTCGTCTCGTCGTAGCCCTGCTCGGTGAACAGGCGCAACGCCGTGTCGAGGATCTCCTGGGAGGCCATCTGCCGGGTCCGGTCCCACAGCGTGGCCGGTGTGCCCGTCGCCGTCTCGGGTGCCTGCTTCATGGGCCCAGGTTAGCCCAGCACTGCCAGGGTGGCACTCGCCAGCAGTTTGGCAGTCACTGCCAAGTAGTCGTACGCTGTCACACGTGACCGGCACGGTCCCGGCCCGCCGCCCGGCGGACCGGAGCCGCTCACCGATCGCCTTCCTGCCTCCCAGAAGCCCGCAAAGGAACGCGTCATGTCCGCACCCGCAGCTCTGATCACCGGTGGCACCAGCGGCATCGGCAAGGCGACCGCCGAACTACTCCACTCCCGCGGCTACCGCGTCATGGCCACCGGCGTCAGCGACCCCGCCGGCGCCGGACTGCCGGACGACGTCGCGGTCGTCCGGGCCGACGCCCGGTCCCTGCCGGACCTGGACCACGTGATGGAAGAGGCACGCCGGCGGTTCGGCTCCCTCGACCTGCTCTTCCTCAACGCGGGCATCTCCCGCCCCGGCCCGATCGAGTCGACCGACGAGGCCGCCTTCGACGCCCTGTTCGCCGTCAACGTCAAGGGCACCTTCTTCACGTTGCAGAAGGCGCTGCCGCTGCTCAACGAGGGCGCCTCGGTCGTGATCACGGTGGGCGCCGGAGAAGGGGTCGGAGCCGCCATGACCGCGGCGAAGGGCGCGCTGCTGCCCCTCGTGCGGACCCTCGCGCTCGAACTCGCCCCGCGCCGCATCCGCGTCAACGCCGTCAGCCCGGGACTGATCGACACCCCCGCCTACAGCAAGATGGGTGTCACCCGGGACATGCTCGACGCCTGGGCCGCCGACGTTCCGCTCGGCCGCGTCGGCACTCCCACCGACGTCGCCGAAGCCGTGGCCTTCCTCGCGTCGGACGCCGCGAGCTACATCACCGGCGACGACCTGGTGGTCTCGGGCGGTGTCGGGGTTCACGCGCGCCCGTGACGAGCCGTTTGCCCGGAGGCTCTGTCGCAGCCGCCGGCCGAGCGAAGTGCACCCCCTGGGTTGCTCTGTCGCAGCCGCCGGCCGGGCGAAGTGCACCCCCTGGGTTGCTCTGCCGCAGTCGCCGGCCGGGCGAACG
>WRCZ01000104.1 GCA_009783685.1 Actinomycetes bacterium | reverse complement strand
GGCGGGAGGCTGCTCCGTGGCGCCCGGCGCGGCCTCGGCGGCTTCCACCGCCTCCGCGGCCGACGCGCGGGCGGCCTGCGCGGCGGCCGCGCCCTGCCCGAACATGCCGGCGGGGAAGGACTGCGTGGTGGACGGGGCCGGCGAGGGCGCCTGGTCCCAGGACGAGGTGAACGCGCCGACCGAGTACTCGCCCGAGTCGGGTTCCGGTTCGTCCCTGATGACCGGGATCGTCCATGTGGTGGCGGCGTCGCCGGCGCGCGGGCCGGGCCCCGCGGGGCCGTGCGCGCTCAGCGGGTCCTCGCCGGGCCGCGGTTCCGGCGGCAGTTGGGCGGCGAAGGAGACGTGCATGGTCTGGTCGGGGTCGTAGTCCCCGCCGCCGGGAACCGGCTGCCAGGCCCCGGAGTTGCCGTGGCCTTCGCTGCCAGGGTGCGACTGGTCGGTCATGCCAGGGCCCTCCCGAGCGCTCGACGGGACAGTGCCGCCACGGTACGCCGCAGCTGCAGGGCGGCGGGCGGCAGTTCGACCCCGGGCTGGTCGGGGATGCAGGCGGAGGCGACGTACTCGCCGAAGGCGGTGCACGCCTCGTCGGCGAGGGTGCGCTCGCCGTCCCAGTCGATGAGTCCGGCGACCCACTGCTCGGCCTCCAGCGGGCGCAGCGGCACCGGCGCGACCGCGCCGACCGAGCAGCGCACCTGCCGCCTGGCCGGGTCGACGACCAGGGCCACGGAGGCGATCGCACGGCCGGGGCCGGTGCGGCCGGTGGCCTTGAGGAACGTCTGCGGGGCGTGCAGCAGCGGGATGCGGACGAAGGCGAGCAGCTCACCGGGCCGCATCGGGTCCATGCCGGTGAGCAGGTGGCCGATGGGCACCTCGCGGTCGCCCTCGGGGCCGGCGAGGATCACGCCGGCCTCCAGCGCGGCGAGCACCGGCAGGGCGTCGCCGGTGGGCGCGGCGGAGGCGATGTTGCCGCCCAGCGTGCCGGCGTTGCGGATCTGCGGCGGTCCGGCCGAGCGGGCGGCGGCGGCCAGCGCGGGGATCAGCGCGGCGAAGTCCGGGCGGCCCATGCGGGCATGGGTGAGTCCGGTGCCGAGCAGCGCGGCCCCGTCGGCGTACTGCCAGCCGCGGATCTCGCTGATCCGGCCGAGGCCGACGAGCGCGGCGGGGCGCAGCAGGCCGGAGTTGACCGCCGCCATCAGGTCGGTTCCGCCGGCGACGGGCACGGCACTGGGCATGGCGGCCAGCGCCGCCACCGCCTCGTCGAGCGAGGACGGCAGCGTGACGTTCTCCGCCGCCTGCCGTGCATACGTGCTCACGCAGCTGCCCCTTCCCGGCCTTCCTCCGTCGCGCGGTAGCCGTACCGTACGTGCTGACAGCCCGGACTTGGCAACTCTGGCACATGTTCCGGGGCGGCCGACGCGAGGGTCCACGAAGTACCGATCCGCCCTTACCGGGCTCGATGGTACGACTGCGCCCGCATCGGCCACCATGCCGGAATTGCCGTACTTCTGGGCTCTTGCGGCGGTACGGCTCCACGGTGCCAGCTCGCCGCCCGCGGCGGAGGGGAGTTGCGGAACGGGTCACACGATCGGGGGCGGTCCCTCCTTGGGCCGGCCGACGACTCCGGGGCGGCGCTGCCAGGGCAGCGGGCCCTGTGGCCTGCGGTATTCCACGCCGAGGGCGTCGAGTCGGGCGTAATGGGTGGTCATCCGCGCCTCGAAGCCGGCCCAGTCGCGCTCGGCGGGCGCGGGCAGTTCGGACCAGGCGACCTCGGCGAAGGCGGCCAGCCGCGGGAAGGCCATGTAGTCCACGACGCGCGCGGAGTCCAGCACCTCGGTCCAGAGGTTGGCCTGGGTGCCGATCACCCGGCGGGCCTCCTCCCCGGTGAGCTCGGCGGGAACCGGCTCGAACCGGTACACGTCCTCCAGGGTGCGCACGTGGGCGATCGGCACGGGCTCGTCCGGGGAGTCCGACTGCCGCCAGTCCAGGTAGACATGGCTCTCCGGGCACATCACCACGTCGTGCCCGGACTGCGCGGCCGCGATGCCGCCGGCGAAGCCGCGCCACGAGGACACCGCCGCACCGGGGGCCAGGCCGCCCTCCAGGATCTCGTCCCAGCCGATGAGGCGGCGGCCGCGGTCGGCGAGCCAGCGGTCGAAGTGCCGGATGATCCAGCTCTGGAGCTCGTCCTCGTCCTCCAGGTCGAGTTCCTTGATCCGGGTCTGGGCGGTGGGCGACTCGCGCCACTGCTCCTTGGGGCACTCGTCGCCGCCGACGTGCACGAACTTGCCGGGGAACAGGTCGAGCACCTCGGTGAAGACGTTCTCGTAGAAGCGCAGCACCTCGTCGGTCGGCGCCAGCACGTTCGGGTTGACGCCCCAACTGGGCAGCACCGGCAGGGCGGCGGTGTCCACGACGTCGCTGTTGCCGAGGTCGGGGTAGGCGGCGATGGCGGCCTGGGAGTGGCCGGGGATGTCGATCTCGGGCACGACGGTGATGTGCCGCTCGGCGGCGTAGGCGACGATCTCCCGGATGTCGTCCTGCGTGTAGTAGCCGCCGTGCGGGCGCTCGTCCCACAGCGTCGACTCGCGCAGGCCGACCTTGGTGCGCTCGCGCCAGGCGCCCTTGGCGGTCAGTTCGGGGTAGCGGCGGATCTCCAGCCGCCAGCCCTGGTCGTCCGTCAGGTGCAGGTGCAGCACGTTCAGCTTGTGGGCGGCCATCAGGTCGAGGTAGCGCAGCACCCCGTCCTTGGGCATGAAGTGGCGGGCCACGTCGAGCATGAAGCCGCGCCAGCCGAACCGGGGCGCGTCGGACAGGTGGCCGGACGGCACCTGCCACGCCTGCTCGCGCAGCGGGGCGCGCCGGAAGGCGTCGGGGCCGAGCATCTGGCGGAAGGTCTGGGCGCCCCAGAAGACGCCTGCGGGGCCCGCGCCGGTGATCCGCACGCCGGAGGCCGGGTCGACGGTGATGCGGTACGCCTCGGGGCCGCCGGGCACGGTCTCGTCCACCGCGAGCCGGACGACCCCGTCGGCGGAGCGGTCGCCGGAGGGCAGCGGCAGCCCGGTCGCGGCGCCGACGGCGGCCCGCAGCCAGCGCGCGGTGCCCTCGGTGCCGGGTCCGGCCTCCAGCGTCGTCCCTGGCGCCAGCGTGAACGTCTCGTCGGCCGCGTAAGCGGTGGAGTGACTGGGGGTGGGGAGGAGATCCATGGGGCCATCCTGCCCCGCCGACCGCCAACTGGCATAGACCAATTCACGACCCTGTGGCGGCGGCTCCCACCGGACGGAGGGCGGGCGCCGGACGGCCCCGTCCGGACCGCTACAGGGCCTGGCGGCGCCGGGACTGCAGACGGCCGGCCATGAGCAGGGCGGCAGCCCAGCCACCGACCGTCCACAGCAGGTGCCCGACCGCCAGGAACGCCCACTCGCCGTGGCTGGCGTCCCCGCGGGCGGCCAGCGCCAGGGTGCCGCCCGCCAGTGCCGCGGCGGCGGCCAGGTGCAGCCGGACCAGGCCGTTGTAGTGCAGGATGCGGCGGGCCAGGGCCGCGCCGTACCACCAGGGCACCGCGGACACCAGCAGCAGCACGCCGCACAGCCCGGTGAGCGCGGTGGGCACGACGGCCCACAGCGGCCAGGAGTGGCCGTGCCAGCCGCGGTCGGCCACCAGACCGGTGGTGAGCAGCACCGGCAGCGGCAGCGCCGCGGAGACGTGCACCGCGCTGATCCGCCACAGCCAGGAGTCGCCGGCCATCTCGGTGCGGGTGGTGGCCCTGACGCTGCGCAGCCGGGCGCGGGCGGTGACCCCGGAGCGCCGGGTGCCGGCCCTGACCACCAGCGCGATGATGACGAACGTCACGGCGACCACCACGCCGCCGGCGATCAGCTGCCAGGTGCCGCCGGTCTCGATCCGGTAGAGCTGGATGGCCCAGAACAGGGCGAGGCCGACGCCGCCGATCACCATGCCGCCGCGGGGTGCGGTGAGCTGGCCGGGGTCGGCGCCCAGGGCCAGCGCGCGGCGGGCCACCTCGGCGTGCTCGGCCCGGTGCCGGCGCGGTATCCGGCCGGTCAGGCCCCGGCCGGCGGACAGCGAGCGGGCCAGGGCCACCTGGGCCTCCGGCTCGCGCGGCGCGGCGGCGACGGCCCGGCGGGCGGCGGCCACCGCGTCGGGCACCCGGCCAAGCCGCCGGTAGACGTCGGAGAGCAGTACGGACGGCTCCCAGCCGTCGGGGTCCGCGCCGTACGCGCGCAGCGCCACGGTCAGCGCGGCGTGCGCCTCGTCCAGTGAGAGGAGCACCACACCGGCCAGCACGAACACGTCGGCGGCCTCGGCGGGCCCGGCGTGCGCCAGCGCCCAGTCGACGGCCTCGCGGGCCTCCGCCGGCCGCCGCTCCTGGGTGAGCACCCAGGCGCGCAGCAGGTAGCCCGCGCTGCCGTTGCGTTCCACGAAGGCATCACTGACCAGGGCGTGCGCCTCGGCGAACCGGCCCTGGGCGACCAGGGCATGCACCCGCTCCCCGCTCACGGCGTCGTCCGGCCGCGCGTCGGGCGCATCCCAGGCGAGTTCTTCGAACTCGTCGAACGGGTCGAGTGGCGCGTCGTCGTCGGGCATGCCCTCCGGACCGAGCGCGCCGCCGTCAGCCGTTGCCGCCCCCGCCGGACTTGTCGCCGCCGCCGCCGACCGGCATGCCCTCGTAGATCTCCTTGCACATCGGGCAGACCGGGTACTTCTTCGGGTCCCGCCCGGGGACCCAGACCTTGCCGCACAGCGCGACGACGGGCGTGCCTTCCAGCGCGCTCGCCATGATCTTGTCCTTCTGGACATAGTGCGCGTAGCGCTCGTGGTCGCCGTCACCGTGGGAGAGCTGCGGAGTCGGCTCGACCAGGGTGCCGGTGCCCGCCCCGCGCTCGGGCTCAAGAGTGCTCATGACGCTCAAGCCTAATTGAGAGACGGATCGTCGGGATACGTGGCCACCATGGCCAACTCGTTGCGCTGTCGCCGCAGCACCGAGCGCCACATCCGTTCCGGGTCCGGGGTGGACACGTCGCCGGGTTCGGACTCCACCAGGTACCAGGCGCCGTCGACGAGTTCCTTCTCCAGCTGGCCCGGGCCCCAGCCCGAGTAGCCGGCGAAGATCCGCAGCGAGCCCAGCTCGGCGGCCAGCAGTTCCGGCGGCGCCTCCAGGTCGACCAGGCCGATCGCGCCGTGCACCCGCCGCCAGCCCAGCAGGCCCGAGCCCTCGTCGGGCCGCGGCTCGCCGGGCACCACGGCGAGGGCGAGCGCGGAGTCCAGCGAGACCGGGCCGCCCTGGAAGACGACCTGCGGGGTGCCGGCCAGCGCGGCCCAGGTCTCCAGCACGTCGCCCACCCCGACCGGCGTCGGCCGGTTCAGGACGACGCCCAGCGTCCCCTCCACGTCGTGGTCCAGCAGGAGCACCACGGCCCGGTCGAAGTTGGGGTCCGCCAGCTTCGGGGTCGCGACGAGCAGTCGCCCTGTGAGCGAGGACACCTCGGTCATGGACCCATGATCCCGCATGGGCGGGGCACACGGAGGGTCAACCGCGGGCGCCCGTCAAGCGCATTACCATCTCTTCGTGGTTCCCGGCCCGAGGCGGCGCGGGACCTGTTCCGGTACGCGGCCCTGCGCCGCCCTGCCCGTTTGACCGCTCCGACGATCGCGAGTTCCATGACCGACATCGCCGACGTACTGCTTGTCCATGGTGGGACCCCCCTGGAGGGCGAGATCCGCGTCAGAGGCGCGAAGAACCTCGTGCCGAAGGCCATGGTCGCCGCCCTGCTGGGCAGCGAACCGAGCAGACTGCGCAACGTCCCGGACATCAGGGACGTGCGCGTCGTGCGCGGACTGCTCCAACTGCACGGCGTCACCGTCAGCTCCGGCGAGGAGCCGGGCGAACTGATGCTGGACCCGACCCGGGTGGAGAGCGCGAACGTCGCGGACATCGACGCGCACGCCGGGTCCTCGCGGATCCCGATCCTGTTCTGCGGCCCGCTGCTGCACCGCCTCGGCCACGCCTTCATCCCCGGCCTGGGCGGCTGCGACATCGGCGGCCGGCCGATCGACTTCCACTTCGACGTGCTCCGCAAGTTCGGCGCGACGATCGACAAGCGGGCCGACGGCCAGTACCTGGAGGCACCACGCGGTCTGCGCGGCTGCAAGATCCGGCTGCCCTATCCGTCGGTGGGCTCCACCGAGCAGGTGCTGCTGACCGCGGTACTGGCAGAAGGTGTCACCGAACTCGCCAACGCGGCCGTCGAACCGGAGATCGAGGACCTGATCTGCGTTCTGCAGAAAATGGGCGCGATCATTTCCATGGACACCGATCGCACCATCCGTATCACCGGTGTCGACAAGCTCGGCGGCTACACCCACCGCGCCATTCCCGACCGCCTGGAGGCGGCGTCGTGGGCGAGCGCGGCGCTGGCGACCGAGGGCAACATCTACGTGCGCGGCGCCCAGCAGCGCTCGATGATGACGTTCCTGAACACCTTCAGGAAGGTCGGCGGCGCCTTCGAGATCGACGACGAGGGCATCCGCTTCTGGCACCCGGGCGGCCCGCTGAACGCCATCGCGCTGGAGACCGACGTGCACCCCGGCTTCCAGACCGACTGGCAGCAGCCGCTGGTGGTGGCGCTGACCCAGGCGTCGGGGCTGTCCATCGTCCACGAGACGGTCTACGAGTCCCGGCTGGGCTTCACCTCCGCGCTGAACCAGATGGGCGCGCACATCCAGCTGTACCGCGAGTGCCTGGGCGGCAGCGCCTGCCGGTTCGGGCAGCGCAATTTCCTCCATTCGGCCGTGGTGTCAGGACCGACGAAGCTGCAGGGCGCCGACCTGGTCATCCCCGACCTGTGCGGCGGCTTCTCCTACCTGATCGCGGCGCTGGCCGCGCAGGGCACCTCGCGCGTGCACGGCATCGACCTGATCAACCGCGGCTACGAGAACTTCATGGCCAAGCTGGAGAGCCTCGGCGCGCACGTCGAGCTGCCCCAGCCGGCGGCCAGGACCGCCACCACCGCGGTGGCCTGAGCGGCCGGTCCGGGCCGCCCCGTACGCGCCGAAGGGCGGCCTCCCCGGTGGGGGAGGCCGCCCTTCGCTGTTGCGCGGCCTGAAGGTGCTTACTTGCCCTTCGCGGCTTCCTTGAGCTTGGAGCCCGCGGAGACCTTGACGCTGTAGCCGGCCGGGATCTCGATCGGCTCACCGGTCTGCGGGTTGCGGGCGGTGCGGGCGGCACGGTGGGTGCGCTCGAAGGTCAGGAAGCCGGGGATGGTGACCTTCTCGTCACCCTTGGCCACGATCTCACCGACGGTCTCAGCGAACGCGGCCAGAACGGCGTCGGCGTCCTTGCGGGTCACCTCTGCGCGGTCGGCCAGCGCGGCCACCAGCTCACTGCGGTTCATATCTGTACTCCCGTGTTCTTTCTGCCATGGGGGCGCGAGCTCGAAGCTGTTGCTGAGTCCTCACTGCCCAGGTGTGCATCCTGCCCCCATATATGGGGGGAAAGCCAATCGCCTGCCCGCGCGAGTCGCGGAAAAACCGCGGCAGGAGGCCCGCGATGACGCATTGTCGTCACCCTGTCGACGCTCAGAACACGATTCCGCTTACGGCCCTCCGGGCTGTGACGGGGGTGCGACGAACGGTCACCGGCGAGCCCGGTCCGCTCCGCCGGTCAGGCCGGGACGGGCCCGCGTCCGGCGGCCGCCACGGCGGGCCCCTGGGCCCGCGCCGCGTCCCGCACGGCACCGGCGACGGCACCGGCCACCTTGTCGTTGAACACGCTGGGAATGATGTAGTTGGGGTTCAGCTCGTGGTCCCCGACGACGCTCGCCAGGGCCCGCGCGGCGGCCAGCATCATCTCGGTGTTGACCGTCCGGGACTGCGCGTCCAGCAGGCCGCGGAAGACGCCGGGGAACACCAGGACGTTGTTGATCTGGTTCGGGAAGTCGCTGCGTCCGGTCGCCACCACGGCGGCCGTCTCGCGGGCCGCGGCCGGGTCGACCTCCGGGTCCGGGTTGGCGAGTGCGAAAACGATCGCCCCGTCGGCCATCCGGGCGATGTCGGTGCCGTCCAGGACGTTCGGGGCCGAGACGCCGATGAAGACGTCGGCGCCGACGACGGCCTCCTTCAAGGTGCCGGTCACGCCCTCGGGGTTGGTGTTGTCCGCGATCCAGCGCAGCGCCTCGCCGGCCTCGCCGCTGACCAGGTCCTCGCGCGCGGCGTGCACCACGCCGTGGATGTCGGCCACCACGGCGTGCTTGACGCCCGCGGCCAGCAGCAGCTTGAGGATGGCGGTGCCGGCGGCCCCGGCGCCCGACATGACCACCCGCAGCGCGTCCATCTCCTTGCCGACGCAGCGCAGCGCGTTGGTCAGCGCGGCCAGCACCACGATCGCGGTGCCGTGCTGGTCGTCGTGGAAGACCGGGATGTCCAGGGCCTCGCGCAGCCGGGCCTCGATCTCGAAGCAGCGCGGCGCGGAGATGTCCTCCAGGTTGATGCCGGCGAAGCCGGGCGCGATCGCCTTGACGATCTCCACGATCTTGTCCGGGTCCTGGGTGTCCAGGCACAGCGGCCAGGCGTCGATGCCCGCGAACCGCTTGAACAGGGCCGCCTTGCCCTCCATCACCGGCAGTGCCGCCTTCGGGCCGATGTTGCCCAGGCCCAGCACCGCGGAGCCGTCGGTGACCACCGCGACCGAGTTGCGCTTGATCGTCAGCCGGCGGGCGTCCTCGGGGTTCTCCGCGATGGCCATGCACACCCGCGCCACGCCCGGCGTGTAGACCATGGACAGGTCGTCGCGGTTGCGGATGGGGTGCTTGGACTGCATCTCGATCTTGCCGCCGAGGTGCATCAGGAACGTACGGTCGGAGACCTTGCCGATCGCGACGCCGTCGATGGTGCGCAGCTTGCTGACGATCTCGTCGGCGTGGGCGGTGGAGGTGGCGGCCACCGTGACGTCGATGCGCAGCTTCTCGTGACCCGAGGCGGTGACGTCCAGACCGGTGACCGACCCACCGGAGGACTCCACCGCGGTGGTGAGCTGGCTGACCGCGGTCCCGCTCGCCGGGACCTCCAGCCGCACCGTGATCGAGTACGAGACGCTTGGCGCCGTTGCCATGACGACCTTCTTCCGGTTCCTGCCGAGGGTTGTTCGTGGTGCTGCTTGTCACGGGTTGAGGATGATCGTCCCGTTGACGACGTTCGATCGTCGCACCTACCGGTGGGTACCAGGAAACCGGTAGATGACGGAAGAGTACTTCCGCGATGTGAATCTCCGGCAACGGCCTGGAACATCCCGCGGATTGCCGTCCGACGGGAAGAGGTTCGGGGATCGGTTTGTTAGCCTGGGTACGGCACCGGCTCGATCCAAGCCCCCGGGCCCAACCTTAGGCGCTTCGAGCGCCCACTTGCCGCGAGGCGAGCATGGCGGGTCGGTGTCACAGACATGTGGAGGCCCCTCCTTCGGGAGGGGCCTCCGGCGTTCCCGCCGGCGCCCCGCAGCGCCGTCCGGCCCGCGCCGACCTGCTGCGGGCGTCAGTCCGCCCGCAGCAGGTCGGGGACGCCGTCCGCGTCGGGCAGGTCGGCCTCGCGGGCCAGCACGGTGAGCCGCTGGGTGGCCCGCGTCAGGGCCACGTAGAGCACCCGCAGGCCCGCCGGGGACTCCTCGGCGATCTCGGCCGGCGAGACCACCACCGTCGCGTCGTACTCCAGCCCCTTGGCCTCCAGGCTGCCCAGCGCCACCACCCGGTCCCCGAGGCCGGCCAGCCACTCGCGGGCCTGCGCGCGGCGGTTCATCGCGACGACGACGCCGACCGTGCCGTCCACCTCGGCCAGCAGCCGCTCGGCCGCGGCCCGCACGTCCGCGGCCAGGTCCACGCCGGCCACCTCGTAGCGCGGCAGGACCCCGGTCGAGCGCACCGCGCGCGGCGGTTCGCTGCCGGGCATCGCCAGCGCCAGCACGGTGGAGGCGACCTCGGCGATCTCCGCCGGGTTGCGGTAGTTGACGGTCAGCGTGAACCGGCGGCGCGGCCGGCTGCCCAGCGCCTCGTCGCGGGCCCTGGCCGCCTCGTCCACGTCCGACCAGGAGCTCTGCGCCGGGTCGCCGACGATCGTCCACGTCGCGGTGCGGCCGCGGCGGCCCACCATCCGCCACTGCATGGGCGTGAGGTCCTGCGCCTCGTCGACGATGACGTGCGTGTACTCGGTGCGCTCGCGGGCCAGCCGGTCCGCGCGCTCCCGGGCGCTCTCGCCGACCTGCGGCATCAGCTCGTCCAGGCCGGTGAGCTGGTCCAGCGGGTCCAGCTCGCGCTTCTTCTCCCTGGGCGGCGCGCCCAGCAGCATCTCCAGCTCGTCCAGCAGCGCCACGTCGTGCACCGAGGTGCCCGCGCGGCGCAGCGACCTGGCCACCCGGCGCACCTCGGGCGGGGTCAGCACCCGCCGGGCCCAGCGGCCCAGCCGCCGCTCGTCGGCGAGCGCGTCCAGCACGGCGCGCGGCTGCAGCACCGGCCACCACGCGTCGAGGAAGTCGGTGAAGTCCTGTTCGGTGGTGATGTCCTCGTCGAAGCCCTGCCGCTCCTCCGCGGCCAGTTCCGGGTCGTCGATGCGGCGGCCGGCCTTGCGCCACAGCGCGTCCAGCAGCAGCCGGCGGGCGCGCGGGCGCAGCAGGTTGACCGGCGTGGTGCCGCCGAGCACCTGCCGGCGCACGGCGGCCAGTTCCTCCTCCTCCAGCTCCAGCCGGCGGCCGAAGGCCACCACGCGCAGCCGCGCCGGACGGCCGTGGGTGAGGTCCAGGCAGCCGCGGGCCGCGTTGCGCAGCACCTTCTGCATCCGCAACGAGCCCTTGATGCGGGCGACGGCCGGGTCGTCGTACAGGTCGGCGGTCACGCCCTCGACGAGCGAGCCCACCGCGCGGATCGCGACCTGGCCCTCCTCGCCGAGCGAGGGCAGCACGCCCTCGGTGTACGCCACCAGCAGCGGCGTCGGGCTCACGCACAGGATGCCGCCGGAGTAGCGCCGCCGGTTCTGGTACAGCAGGTACGCGGCACGGTGCAGGGCCACCGCGGTCTTGCCGGTGCCGGGCCCGCCGCTGACCTCGGTGACGGACGCGGCGGGCGCCCTGATCACCATGTCCTGCTCGGCCTGGATGCTGGCGACGATGTCCCGCATGGTGTGGGTGCGGGCCTGGCCGAGCGCGGCCATCAGCGCGCCGTCGCCGACCACCGGCAGCCCGGTGGTCAGGTCCGGGCGCAGCAGGTCGTCCTCGACCCCGAGCACCCGGCGGCCCTTGGAGCGGATCACCCGGCGCCGCACGACCCGGCCGGGGGCGACCGGGGTGGAGCGGTAGAACGGCGCGGCGGCCGGCGCCCGCCAGTCGATGACCAGCGGCGCGAAGTCGTGGTCGAGGACGCCGATCCGGCCGATGTGCAGGGTCTCGGCGATCGCGGCGGTGGCGTCCGGGCCGACCGCGTCGTCCGCCGGCTCCACGGAGGTGTAGGCGCCGTCCGGGCCCTTCTGGCCGTCCTTGCCGCGCAGCAGGTCGATCCGGCCGAACAGGAAGTCCTCGAACTCGTTGTTCAGCTGGCTCAGCCGCACGCCCGCCCGGAAGACCTGCGCGTCCCGCTCGGCCAGCGCACCGGGCGTGCCGACGTGACCGCGCTGGGCGGCGTCGTGCACCAGGAACTCCGCCTCGGTGATCTTCTCCTCGAGGCGGCGGTAGACCCGGTCCAGGTGCGCCTGCTCGGCGGCGATCTCCTGGTCCCTGACCCCCGGTGCTGTGGTCTGCGCTGCCACGCAGAACCCCCTTCTTTCGCGCGTCGTTCCTGCCCCGGCTGCGCGGGGAGCAGCCTGCAACCGTACGCGACCTGCGGGCTTCTGCCCACCCGGCCGCGCCGCCGGTCAACTCCGCGCGGGCTGCGGGGAGGCGCGACGGCGGTGCCGGGCGACGCGCTCGCGGTTGCCGCACACCTCGCTGCTGCACCAGCGGCGGCGCCGGCCGCGGGAGGTGTCGAGGTAGACGAGGGTGCAGTTCTCGCCCTCGCAGGCGCGCAGGCGGGCGCGGGCGGCGGGGTCGGTGAGCAGGTCGACGGCGTCCCGGGCGATCACGGCGAGCAGCGCCTCGCAGGTGGGCGGGGAGGCAAGGGAGCGGGCGAGCGTGCCGTCGTCCTGGCGGACGGCCGTCGGGGCGACGGGGGCGGCGCGGGCGGCGGCGTTCAGGGCGTCGAGGTCGGCCGCGGCCGGGGGGTCGCCGCGCAGCTGGGCGGCGAGGAGGTTCTCCACGGTGGCGCGGAGCGCCGTGAAGGCGGGCAGCCAGTCCTGGCCGACGTCCTGGGCCGCGCCGCGGGGTAACAGGGCGGCGCCCTCGACCCACTCCCGCAGGCGCGGGAGTCCGTCGAGCCGGTCCAGCGGGGGGCTTCCCGTGCGCGTGGCGACGAGGTCCAGGCACGGCCTGCCGCAGTCGAACCGGAGTTCCCCTGTAGCGCCCATACGCAACCCGCACCTCCTCTCCCCACAGAGTGCCCGCCACCCTCCGGGTGGGGCTACCCCACCTCCCTTCCCCCTCTCCACTTCCCGCGCCCCCGGCATCCGGGGTGGCCCCCGCCCCTGCATTCCCGTCACACGGTCCGCCGTGTCGTGTCGCGCAGTCCCCCGCGGCATCCGGGGGTGCCCCGGGTGTGCCCTGCCGTCTGCGGGCCTCGCCCCGCCTGATCGCGCAGTTCCCCGCGCCCCTGCGGATCCGGGGTGCCCCCGGGTGTGCGTTGCCGTCGAACGGCATTGTCGTCGCTTGTCACGCAGTTCCCCGCGCCCCCTGCGGGTCCGGGGTGCCCCCGGGTGTGCGTTGCCGTCGAACGGCATCGTCCGTCGCTGGTCGCGCAGTTCCCCGCGCCCCTGCGGATCCGGGGTGCCCCCGGGTGTGCGTTGCCGTCGAACGGCAT
>WRCZ01000103.1 GCA_009783685.1 Actinomycetes bacterium | reverse complement strand
GGACGGCAACGGCCCCCAAGGGGCACTTCAGTTCCCGTCAGGGGCCTCGGCCGGGGTGGCCGGAGTTGCGCTGCCGTTTCGCCGCGGGTCCGGGCCGGAGGCCGTTCAGCGGGGGCGTGCCGCGCGCGGGCCGCGGTCGGCGGTGACGACGAGGCGGGGGCAGTCCGGATGCCCGCCCCGGAGGGGGGACGCTTCCAGGAGTGCGGGGAACTCCGCGCCCAGCCCGAACGAATCGTTGGGACGGCAACGGCCCCAAGGGGCACCCCAGTTCCCGTCAGGGGCCCGGCGGGGGTGGCCGGAAATGCGCCGCCATTTTGCCGCGGGTCCGGGCCGGAGGCCGTTCAGCGGGGGCGTACCGTGCGCGGGCCCGCGCAGACCGCTCCGGTCGCGGCGACCCGCTCGCGCAGGCCGCGGTCGGCGGTGACGACGAGGCAGGGGCGGTCCGGGCGGCTGTCCCGCGCCGCGGCGGCGAGCCGGGCGATCAGGTCGTCGCCGCTGCCGGACGCCGACTCCACGCGCACTCCCGGTACGGGGGCCACCCCGCGGGCCGCGCCCTCCACCACCAGCACGACCTCGACCGGGGTGCCCACGGCCCAGGGCGGGGCGCCGGAGCCCGCGGGCAGACCCGCGGTGGACAGCGGCACCAGGGCGTCCCGCAGCCGCTCCGCGGCTCCGCGCCGGTCGCGCCACCAGCCGTCCGGGACCGACCCGACGACGTTCGCGCCGTCCACGATCAGCAACGGCCGGTCCGTCACCTGCCCGCCTCCACACCTCGCCGACTGCGGCGCGTCCTGCCGGACCACGCGGTCCGGCGCGCCGTGCGCCAGTCTGCCGGAAGGCCGCGGCGGCGCGCAGCCGGGCCGCTCCTCGACACGTCAGGCCAGGCCGTCAGGGCAGGCAGCGGGCCCACCCGGACCGTTGCGGCCCGTCCGCCTCGCGGGCGAACCGCAGGGACCGGACCCTGACCCCGACTTTTCAACGTTATAAGAGCACCTGCCCCGCCGACAAGAGCCCTGCGGTGATCGTGTGCCAAGGTCAACACGGCGTCAGAGATCGCTCTCAGCCGGGCACCCACCCGATTCTTCGGAACTTCGGTCCAGGCTCTGGACATGCCTGCCCGGCCATGCTGTCATGCCGGTTGGCATCATTCTTACAACGTTGGAACGGCGATCGAGGCGCCAGGAGGCCACCCCCCATGCCCCTGAACCGCAGGCACTTCGTCGGCACCGCGGTCACCGCCGCGGCCGCCGGCGCACTTCCGCTGTCCCTCGCCGCACCGGCCCAGGCGGCGGGCGGGCGCGGCCGTACCCGCAGCACCGCGCTGCCCCGGGTCGCCCCCGCCGCCGGCGGTCTGTACACGCCGAACGCCGCACCGCTGGCCCCCACCGCGTTCCTGCGGCTGCCGCCCGGCGCGGTCACCGCGCGCGGCTGGCTCGACGGGCAGCTGCGCCGCCAACTGGCGGGCCTCTGCGGCCAGTACGCCTCCCTGTCGCACTTCCTCGTGATGGACACCACCGGCTGGGTGCACCCGGACCGCACCGGCTGGGAGGAAGTGCCCTACTGGCTGCGCGGCTACGTCGACCTGGCCGTGCTCACGCAGGACGCGACCGCGCTCGCCGCCGTGCGCCGCTGGGTCGACGCGATCGTCGCCACCCAGCAGCCCGACGGCTTCTTCGGACCCACGGCGCTGCGCACGTCGCTCGGCGGCGGCCCGGACTTCTGGCCGTTCCTGCCGCTGACCTGGGCGCTGCGCAACTGGCAGGAGTACAGCGGCGACACCCGCATCGTGCCGCTGCTCAGCGCCTTCCTGCGGTACATGAACGCTCAGGGGCCGAGCGCCTTCAACCAGAGCTGGGTGTCGGTGCGTTGGGGTGACGGGCTGGACACCGTCTTCTGGGTCTACAACCGCACCGGCGACGCCTTCCTGCTCGACCTCGCCGACAAGATCCACGCCAACGGCGCCAACTGGGTCGACAACCTGCCGACGCTGCACAACGTCAACGTCGCCCAGGGCTTCCGCGAGCCCGCGCAGTACGCGCTGCGCTCGCCGTCCAGCACCCTCACCCAGGCCGCGTACCGCAACTACACCTCGGTGATGTCGAGTTACGGCCAGTTCCCGGGCGGCGGCTTCGCCGGCGACGAGAACGCCCGGCCCGGCTTCGGCGACCCCCGGCAGGGCTTCGAGACCTGCGGCATCGTCGAGTTCATGGCCAGCCACCAGCTGCTCACCCGGATCACCGGCGACCCGGTGTGGGCCGACCGCTGCGAGGACCTGGCCTTCAACTCGCTGCCCGCGGCCCTGGATCCGGAGGGCAAGGGGGTGCACTACATCACCAGCGCCAACAGCATCGACCTGGACGACACCGCCAAGTCGCAGGGGCAGTTCCAGAACGGCTTCGCCATGCAGGCCTACATGCCCGGCGTCGACCAGTACCGCTGCTGCCCGCACAACTACGGCATGGGCTGGCCCTACTTCACCGAGGAACTCTGGCTCGCGACCCCCGGCAACGGGCTCGCGGCCGCGATGTACGCACCGAGCACGGTGACGGCCGCGGTCGGCGACGGCACCAAGGTCACGGTCACCGAGACCACCGACTACCCGTTCGACGACACCGTCACCCTCACCGTGAGCGCCCCGCACTCCGTGGCCTTCCCGCTGCTGCTGCGCATCCCCGGGTGGTGTGCGGCGCCCCAACTGACCGTCAACGGGCAGGCGGTGAGCGCCGCAGCAGGCCCGGCGTTCGTGACGCTCCAACGCACCTGGCACGACGGCGACGTCGTCGTCCTGCACCTGCCGCAGAACATCGCGCTGCGCACCTGGCAGGGCAACAACGGCGCGACCGCGGTCGACCGCGGCCCGCTCACCTACGCCCTGTCGATCGGCGAGAACTACGTCCAGTACGCGGGGACTTCGCAGTTCCCCGAGTACGCGGTGCACGCCACCACGCCGTGGAACTACGGACTGGCCCCGAACGACGGCAACTGGACCTTCCGCAAGGGCGGCGGACCGCTCGCGGACAACCCGTTCACCCACGCCGGCACGCCCTTCACCATCAGCGCGCCGGTCCGGCAGATCACCGAGTGGCAGTCCGACAGCCAGCACGTGGTGAGCCCGCTGCAGGCCGCGCCCGCGCTCAGCACGGCCGCCGTGCAGAACGTCGACCTCATCCCGATGGGCGCCGCGCGGCTGCGCATCTCGGCCTTCCCCACCGCGAGTCCCGGCGGCCACCGCTGGATCCGCACCCTGGACTACCTGAAGATCCGCAACAAGAACTCCGGCAAGCTGATGGGCGTCGACCTGATGTCGACCGCGAACAGCGCCCACGTGGTGCAGTTCGACGACAACGGGACCGACGACCACCTCTGGCAGTTCCTCCCGAACGGCGACGGCTGGTACCGGATCCGCAACCTCAACTCCCAGAAGGTGCTGGGCGTCGACCTGATGTCGACCGCCAACAGCGCCCAGGTCGTGCAGTTCGACGACAACGGCACGGCCGACCACCTGTGGCAGCTGGTCGACAACGGGGACGGCTGGTACCGGATCCGCAACAAGAACTCCGGCAAGGTGCTGGGCGTCGACCTGATGTCCACCGCGAACAGCGCCCAGGTCGTGCAGTTCGACGACAACGGGACGGCCGACCATCTCTGGCAGTTGATCTGACGTGCCGTGCGGTCGCCCTCGGGCGGCCGCACGGCGGCAAGCTCCGCGGGCGGTGCGAGTGGGCGCGCGCCGCCCGCGGAAGAGGCGTGGCGGTGGACCTGACGGCTTCAGCAGGTCCGCCGCCACGCCCGTTCCGGGCCGGTGTTCCCGGGCCGGCCGTCACGGGCGGGCGGCGCCGGTCACGAGGTGAGGGCCGCCCGGGTGCACGGGCCGTACACGCCCCGAGGGTCGCAGGTCAGCCCGCGGTCCTGCTGGACCTGCGTCACCCCGCGCACCGTCGCCGCGTCGTACACGCCGGTGACCGACACATAGGTGAACCCCTGGGTGAACAGCAGCTGTTGGAGTTCCCGGACGTCGGGGCCGCTGTCCCCGGTGCGCAGCGTGCGCGGTGCGGACGCGGTGGCGGTGGCGGTGGCGGTGGGCGAGGCGGCCGCGGAGGTGGACGCGGTGGGGGTGGCCGGCGCGGAGCGCGTCGGGGTGCCGGACGGCACCGCGGGCGGGGGAGTGGCGCCGTTGCCGTTCAGGTCGGACGGCGGCTGTGAGGTGGTGCGACGGGGTGTCCCGGCGGGTGTGGCGAGACGTTTCTGCACCGGCGTCGCCGTGCGCGGCAGGGGCAGCGGGGCGTAGGAGGGCGCCGGCAGCGGGCGGTACACGTCGGGTGCGGCCACGTACCGCGGCCAGACCTCCCAGGCCAGCAGCACCGCCAGCCCGACCACGACGAGGGCCAGCCCGCCGAACAGCACCGGGAGCAGGGGCCGTTCGCGGGACTCCCACCGACGGGAGCGGTGGGACGGCGCCCGGCTCCGGGCCGCTGAACGGCCCGGCTCCGGATCGCGCGGCGGCGGGGCCGCGGGCCCGGTGGGGAACACCACCTCGATGACGTCGGGCGGCTCGTCACCCGTGGCATGCGGCGCCCGTATGACCTCCATACGCGGCGTCCCCGTGTCCTCACGCCTGTCCCTCACCGCAGCACCGCTCCCACCCGCGTCCGCCCCGTCAGTCCGCCGGTTCCGTCCTACCACCGGCCAAGTGATCTCCCGCGACCATCGGCGTTCGCCCCGCACCATGGCCCCGGAGGGGGCAGACTGGCGCGTTCGGGTCGCGTACCGGGCGGCGGTGGTGCGCCGGCGGGTGGTGTGCCGGGGTGGCTGCTGGCGGTGCGTCATGCGACGGAGGATCAGCGGGCGCCGGCCCTCGGCGGGTGGCCGCCGCCCGCGGCGGTCCCGGAGCGGTCAGTACAGCGGAGGCTGGGGCGGGACCGGCGACGGCGTCGGCGAGGGCGGGATGGGATCCGGCGCGGGACCCGGAGGCGTGGGCTCCGGACCGGGCGGCGACGGCGGGACCGGGCTGGGCGCGGGGCCCGGGACCGGATGCGGTTCCGGTGGCGGCATCGGATCCGGCCCGGGCGAGGGCTCGCCCGGGCCCGGCGGGCCCAGAGGAATGGGACTGGGGAACGGCTCGGTCATCGTGACCTCCGTCGGTCGGGCGGGAACGCGCCGGCGATCCCGCGGCTGGACGCCCCCACACGTACCCGTTGCCCGCCGCGACATGCCGCGGGCGGGCGGAGTGCGCCCCGGCGCACGCTCCCGTGCGGGTGAACCGTGCTCCGAACGGCAACCGCGCCCCGGCGCACCCCAGTCCCTCGGTGCAGCAGCCACCATGCGACGCGGAAGGAGCCTGCCGTGGCCGAGGAGTGGGATCACCGGCGGACGCCCGGCCTGGTCCACGTCCTGATCACCGCCGGGGACGAGGCCAGCGCGTACCGGGTCTTCGACGCCCTGGTCGAACGCTTCCCGGGGACGGACCCGCCGACCCCGCAGCCCGCGCGGCCCGGGACCGTCGTCCTGGCGGTGCTGGCGCCCACCCTGGACGCGATCCCGGGACAGCGCCGGCGTCACCCGGGCGGCGCATCCGGACTGCCGTGAAGGCGGTGACGGCCGGGGCTCGTCCAACGCGGCGCTCTCTGGGGCGAGTTGACCGCGGCAGGTGGCCCGGGAGACCCCCGGGCCGGGCCCGGCGGGGCGGTGCCGGCCGGGCGAAGCGGCCCGCGGAGGCGTTGGATACCGAGCGTGCCGGTCAACCCACGAGCGGTCACCGGGCCGCCCCGGCACGCGGAGAACGCCATGCGTCCCCTGCGTATATCCGCCGCCGCACTCCTCGCCTCCACCGCACTGGCCCTCGCCGCCCCTGCCGCGGTCGCCGACTCCGTCACCGCCCCCGGCGTGCTGGGCGGCCCGGTCGCCTCGTTCGGTTTCAGCGTCACTCCCAGCTCGGCCGCGCCGGGCGCCACGATCACCCTCCGCGCCACCGGCTGCGCGGCCCAGCCCACCGCCGGGGCCGCCGCGCTGTTCGCCACCGCGCCCCTGACCTCGGCCGACGGCCCCGGCCAGTCCACGAAGGTCACCCTCCCCGCCGCGGCCAGACCCGGCACCCGCTACGACATCACCTTCACCTGCGGCACCGAGCAGGGCACCACGCCCCTCACCGTCATCCCCCCGAGCACCCCCACCACGGTGCGCACCAGCCTCGGCAGCGGCCTCTCCGGCCCCGACGCCGCCGAGGTCATCCTCGGCGCCGCCCTCGTCGGCATCGCCGGCGTCCTCATCTTCCGCCGCGCCCGCACCCACCCCTGACGTTCGCTCCCCGCACCCAAGCCCCCACCCACCCGCCGCGTCCCCCGACCGCGCCGGCCCGCGCCCCCTGGTTCCGCTGCCCCTGCGTTCTCGCCCGCCGAGTCCCTGCGGCCCGGCCGCGCTCCACCCTGCCGCCCGGCCGTTTCCGGCGCCGCCCGCGTGCGCATTCCCGCCGCCCGTGCCTCGGGCTCGCGCTGCTGCCCGGCGGGTATGGCCGGGACAGGCTTTCCCGCGGGGCAACCCGCAGTGTCCGCAGCGCCCCCCGTCACGCACGGGCCCCGCGGGCGTAGCCCGCCCGACGCGGGCCCGGAAGGCCGCCTCGGCGGATCCAGCGCGCCCGGCCGGCGGCCCCCCGCGGCCCCCTGTGGCCGCCCAGCGCTCTCGTCGGCCGCGGCGGTGGGAAAGGGAGAGTAAAGGGATAATGTCAGGATGTGCACGAAATGCGGTGAGACCGTGGCCTTCGTCGGCCGGCTGGACCGGGTGGGTCCTGCGGGTGGGCGGGGGGCCGGAGTGCCTGGATGACCGAGGAGGGGCGGCAGGAGCGCGACCGGTACGACCCCCGGGTGGGGTGGCCCGCGTCGCGGCGCCGGGTGCCGCCACCCGAGATCGGTACGGGCGAGCGGCTGGCCATCAACGGGATGGGCAGCTTCGACTGGGACCTCGACCAGGGCGTCTTCGACCTGGACGCCACCGGCCTCGCCGTCTTCGACCTGCGCCCCGAGGAGTACGACGGGCGGCCCGACTCGCTGGTGCTGCGGGTGACCCCGCAGGAGGGCGCGCGGCTGGACATCGCCCTGCGCCGGGCCCTGCTGTCCGGGAAGCGCAGCTACAGCGGGTACTTCCAGATCACCCGGCGCGACGGCGTCAAGCAGTGGATCCACACCCAGGGCACGATCCTGCGCGACGCGTCCGGCACCGCGCACCGCGTGGTCGGCATCGTCCGCGATGCCACTGACGAACTGCGGCAGCTCCCGCCGCGGCCCCCGGGCGCGGAACGCGGTCGGGACTCCGCAGGGCAGGGCGCAGGCCCACGCCCGGGACCCCGCACCTCCTCCGAGCCGGCCCCCGGGAGGGACGGCCGCAGCCTGTCCGCCCTGGTGCGCCGCACCACCGAAGCCCTCTCCCACGCGGTCACCGTCGACGACGTGACCGCGGTCCTCACCGGCTCCGGCGCCCTGGAGCGCTTCGGTGCCGACGGGCTGATCCTGGGCCTGCTGGAAGGCGGCAGCCTGCGGATCAGCGCGGTCGGCGGCGAGCCCATGGCCGCGTTCCGCAGCCTTGCGGTGCGGCGCCTGGACGACTCCCTGCCGCTGTCGGAGGCCGTGCTGACGCAGCAGCCACGGTTCGTCACGTCCTCCGAGGAGCTGTTCCACCGCTTCCCGCTGGTGCGCCCCTTCCTGGAGCGGGTCGGCCTGGAGGCCGCCGCGTTCCTCCCGCTGGTCGCCCAGGCCCGCGCGATCGGCGCGCTCGGGCTGTACTTCCGCCGGCGCGAGCGGTTCACCCGGGAGGACCGCGAGACGTACGGGGCGCTGGCCGGCGTGCTGGCCCAGTCCCTTCAGCGGGCCATCCTCTTCGACCAGGAACGCGAGTTCGCCACCGACCTTCAGGCGTCCATGCTGCCGCGGCACATCCCGCGGTTCGACGGCGCCGAGATCGCGGTGCGCTACCACAGCGCGTGGAGCGGGCGGGAGGTCGGCGGCGACTGGTACGACGTGGTGGCGCTGCCGCGCAACCGGGTGGGGCTGGTCGTCGGCGACGTCCAGGGGCACGACACCCATGCCGCCGCGGTGATGGGCCAGTTGCGCATCGCGCTGCGCGCGTACGCGGCCGAGGGACACCCGCCGTCGACGGTGCTGGCCCGCGGCTCCCAGTTCCTCGCGGAGCTCGACACCGAGCGCTTCGCCACCTGCGCCTACGCCGAGGTCGACCTGGCGACGGGCACGGTGCGCACGGTGCGCGCCGGGCACCTCGGCCCGCTCATCCGGCACACCGACGGCCGCACCGGCTGGCCCAACGTCCGCGGCGGCCTGCCGCTCGGCCTGGCCACCGCACTGGACCTGCACGAGTTCCCGGAGACCCGGCTGGACCTGGTGCCGGGCGAGACCCTGGTGTTCTGCACCGACGGCCTGGTCGAGGAGCGCGGCACGGACATCACCATCGGGATGGAGGCGCTGGCGGAGTCCGTGCACCACGGACCGGACCGCGCCGAGGAGCTCGCCGACCACCTCGCGGACGCGCTCTGGCAGCGCTGGGGCTCCAACGACGACGTGGCGCTGCTGATCCTGCGCCGCGCCCCCGATCCCGGGACCCGGCACGCCCCGCGCATCCACCAGTACGTGCACCAGGCGGACCCCGAGGGCCTGGCCGACGCCCGCGACGCCCTGCGCCAGGCGCTCACCGCCTGGGGCCTGGCCGGGCTCGCCGACGACGTCGAACTCGCCGCCGGCGAACTGCTCGTGAACGTGCTGCTGCACACCGAGGGCGGCGCGGTGCTCACCCTGGAGGTGCTGCCGGAGCCGGTGCGGCGGGTGCGCCTGTCGGTGCAGGACCGCTCCAGCGTGTGGCCGCGCCGCCGGTCGCCCGGCGAGGCGGCCACGTCCGGCCGCGGGCTGCTGATGATCGACGCGCTCGCCGCCCGGTGGGGCGTCGAGCCGCGGGGCGACGGCAAGGCGGTGTGGTGCGAGTTCGCGCCCACCGAGTCCGCCGCGCCCGCGGCCGGCGCCGGTTCGCCTGCGGTCAGCTGACGTTGAGCGCGGTGTCGTCGACCACGAACGACGTCTGCAGCTTGGAGCCCTCCACGCCGGTGAACTTCAGCGTCACCGTCTGCCCGGCGTACGCGCTCAGGTCCACGGTGTGCTGCGCGTAACCGGAGTTGGCGTTGACGTTGGAGTAGGACCCGATCGTGCCGAGCACCGTGCCCGAGGAGTTGAGCACCTGGACCTTCAACGTGTCGTAGGCCGTCGAGCCGGTCTCCGCGGTGTCGATGTGCAGCCAGTACGAGAACGTCGCGGCGCAGCCCGCCGGTATCGTCACCGACTGCGACAGGGTGTTCGTGGTCGCGGTGCCGTAGCCGTCGAGCCACGCCTTGTACGAGCCGCTGTGCGCCGGTTCGGCCGAGGCGTTGGTGATGACGCTGGCGGACGCCGACCACGAGGTGTTGCCGGACTCGAACCCGGGGTTGAGCAGCAGCTGGCTCGCGGTGCAGCCGCCGGTCGGCGGCGTGGTGGGCGGGGTGGTCGGCGGGGTCGTGGTGCCCGAGCCGCTGCCGGCCAGCCAGGCCGTGGCGTTCAGCGCGAGCGCCGCGTCCGTGCCCGCCGGGTCGTCCCAGCCGTTGTACAGGGTGTTGCCGGACTGGCCGGTGCCGTCGTCGACCGGGGAGCTGTCACCCCAGATCGCGACGTGGCCGCTGCCGAAGGAGCTGGTGACGAAGAACGCGCCGGTGTTGCCCGAGTAACCGGTGCGGTACAGCAGCCCCTTGACGGCCGGGTTGTCGGCCGGCTTGAGGGTGAACGTGGTGCCGTCGCGCAGGATGCTGCCGGTCACCGTGCCGAACGGGCCGTGCAGCACCGGGTCCGAACTGTCGCTGATCGCCCGCGGGTTGTCGGTGCTGATGTCGAGCAGGTCGACGGAGAAGCCGAACGGGTCGGTGTTGTCCACGCCGTTGTTGGTCAGCAGGTCGTTGATCACGCACGGCGAGTCGCAACCGTCGTTGTTGCGGTCGCTGTTGTTGTGGTCGGAGATCAGGAACAGGCCGCCGCCGTTCTTCACGAAGTTCATCACCGCGGTCTTCTCCGCGGCGGTGAGCTTGACGTTCGGCTCGTCGACGACGAACTCGTCGAAGTTGCTGAGGTCCTGGGGGTTCGAGGAGTTGCCGTAAGTGATGGTCTTCCCCGACGGCAGCGTGTTGAGGCTGTAGCCGCCGGCCTTCTGCAGCGCCACGCCCCAGGCCGACAGGGCGCCGGTCCAGTCGGTCTCCTTGGTGGGCGACGGGTTCTGGGCGAGCGGGTCGGGCTGGCTGGTGCTGATGATCCAGTCCGCGTTGCCTGCCGTCTCGGCCTTGGTGTTGTCGAACAGCACGCGGTGGGTGGTCGCGGCGGCCGGCGCGGCGGAGCCGGCCGGGGCGGCCTGCGCGTTGCCGGCCGCGACGCCGGCCGCCGCCAGGCCGATCGTGCCGGCCGCGGCGAGCGCGGCGATCAGCACGCGGCGGGGGGAGCGGGATCCAGGCATCCGTCAACCTCCAGGTGAGGGTGGGGGAGTCGTGAGGGGGTGAGTGGGGGGACAGGGACGGTGCTCGAACGAGTCTGCGCGCGTAGAACCTGACATGTATGTGCCAGGAGTTAAGGATGGATGAACGGTACCGGTCAAGGACAGTCCTGCGACAGCAGTGACGGGAGCGTGTGGGGGTGCCCGCTTCGGGTGGTTGTGCGCCGAGCGGGTGCCCTGACCTGGCCCGCGGGCGCGCGCCCTCGCGGGAGCAGGCCCCGGGGAGCAGGATGGAGCGGGGCGCGGGAGCCGCCGCACGTCCCGGGGCGCCGGGCGTGTCGGCGTGCCGGGGCGCCCGCCGGCCCGGTGCGTCGGTCCGCCGTGTCACTCGCCGCAAGGCATCCGCCCGAGGAGGAGCAGCATGCCCATCGCCACCGTCAACCCCGTGACGGGGGAGACCGTCAAGACCTTCGAACCGCTGGGACCCGACGGGATCGAGGAGCGGGTCGCCCGGGCCGAGCGCACCTTCCGCAGCTACCGCGGCACCGACTTCGCCTCCCGCGCCGCCCTCCTCGCGTCCGCCGCCGACCTGCTGGACAAGGAGCGCGAGGAGATCGCGCGCATCATGACCCTGGAGATGGGCAAGACGCTGGCGGCCGCCCGGGCCGAGGCGGCCAAGTGCGCCAAGGCGATGCGCTGGTACGCCGCCAATGGCGAGCGCCTGCTCGCCGACGAGCACCCCGCGGACGCCGACGTGCAGGACAGCGGTGCCCACCGGGCCCTGGTGCGCTACCGCCCGCTGGGCGTCGTCCTCGCGGTGATGCCGTGGAACTTCCCGCTGTGGCAGGTCGTCAGGTTCGCCGCCCCCGCGCTGATGGCCGGCAACACCGGGCTGCTCAAGCACGCCTCCAACGTGCCGCAGACCGCGCTGTACCTGGGCGACCTGTTCCACCGCGCGGGCTTCCCCGAGGGCTGCTTCCAGACGCTGCTGATCGGCTCCGGCGCCGTCGAGTCGGTGCTGCGCGACCCGCGGGTGGCCGCGGCCACCCTCACCGGCAGCGAGGGTGCCGGACGCTCGGTCGCCGCGGTCGCCGGTGACGAGATCAAGCCCACGGTCCTCGAACTCGGCGGCAGCGACCCGTTCGTGGTGATGCCGTCGGCGGCCGGCGAGCTGGACCACGCGGTCGCGACTGCGGTGACCGCCCGGGTGCAGAACAACGGGCAGTCCTGCATCGCGGCCAAGCGGTTCATCGTCCACGAGGACGTCTACGACGCCTTCGCGCAGCGCTTCACCCGCGCCATGGGCGACCTGGTCGTCGGCGACCCGATGAAGGAGTCCACGGACATCGGGCCGCTCTCCACCGAGCAGGGCAGGGCGGACCTCGAAGAACTGGTCGACGAGGCCCTCTCGCAGGGCGCCCAGGCGCTGTGCGGGGCGCGGCGCCCCGAGGCGCGGCCGGCCGGCTGGTTCTACGAGCCGACCGTGCTGGCCGGGGTCACCCCGCAGATGCGGATCCACCGCGAGGAGGCGTTCGGCCCGGTCGCCACCCTCTACCGGGTCCGCGACGTGGACGCCGCGGTGGAACTCGCCAACGACACGTCGTTCGGCCTGAGTTCCAACGTCTGGACGCGCGACGAGGACGAGCAGCGCCGGTTCGCCGCCGATCTGCAGGCCGGCGGCGTCTACTTCAACGGCATGACCGCCTCGCATCCCGCGTTCCCCTTCGGCGGGGTCAAGCGCTCCGGCTACGGCCGCGAGCTGTCCGGCCAGGGCATCCGGGCGTTCTGCAACGTGACCACGCTCTGGTACGGCCGCTGAGCCGGTGACCGTACCGGCTGAGGAGGGGCGGCGGCGGGACATCCGCCGCCGCCCCTCCCGCTCCAGTCAGCCGCAGGTGAGGACCGGGCCGGCCCAGTCCGCGTGGTCGTAGGTGTTGCCGTCGCCGCCGTCGGTGACCACCAGGCGCAGCTCGGCGCCGCCGGCCAGGTTCGCCGTCAGATGCCGCGGACCGTCGTTCCCGGTCACCACGCCGCTGTCCGCGGCGAGCGTCCCGTCGCGGTAGATCTGGAAGTCCACCGAGCCGTTGGCGCCGACCTCGTCGTCCACCCCGACGTCGGTCGCCAGCGACGAGCAGCCGCCGCCGAGGTAGTAGGTGATGTCGCTGGCGGCGTGGACGCCGAGGCCCTTGGCGTAGGTGGTGCCGCCGATGGTGAGGGTCTTCCCGTCGCCGGCCGCCTGCTCGCCGTTGCTGCGGTCGTGTTCGACCGGGCCCCAGCCGCTGACCGCCGACTCCCACGCGAGGTCGCTGAGCGCGTGGGTGCCCGCCGAGGGGCCGGTGCCGCAGGACAGCTTGGCCTCGGCCCAGTCCGCGTGGTCGTAGTCGATCCCGTCGCCGGCGTCGGTGACCACCAGCCGGAGCGTGCCGCCGCCACCGAGGGCGGCGGTCAGGTGCAGCGCCGGGTCGTTGCCGGTCCTGGTGCCGCTGTCGGCGACCTTGGTGCCGTC
>WRCZ01000102.1 GCA_009783685.1 Actinomycetes bacterium | reverse complement strand
TCCACTCCAAGGGCCTCAAGCTGGGCATCTACGAGGACGCGGGGACCGCGACCTGCGCGGGGTACCCGGGCAGCCTCGGCCACGAGACCACGGACGCCCAGACGTTCGCCGACTGGGGCGTGGACTACCTCAAGTACGACAACTGCAACAACAAGAGCGACGGCACCCGCCAGGACTACCTCAACCGCTACACCGCGATGCGGGACGCGCTGCTGGCCACCGGCCGCCCGATCCTCTACTCGCTGTGCGAGTGGGGCGTCAACAACCCCTGGGAGTGGGCCGGTGACATCGGCAACTCCTGGCGCACCACCGGCGACATCAGCGACAACTGGGCCAGCATGCTGTCCATCGCCAAGGCCAACATGCCGCTCGCCGCGGCCGCCGGCCCGGGCCACTGGAACGACCCGGACATGCTGGAGGTCGGCAACGGCGGCATGACCGACGCCGAGTACCGCAGCCACTTCAGCCTGTGGTCGATGATGAACTCGCCGCTGCTGATCGGCACGGACCTGCGCAAGGCCAGCGCCGAGACGCTGTCCATCCTCAGCAACAAGGACGTCATCGCGCTCAACCAGGACTCGCTGGGCAAGCAGGCCACCGTCGTCTCCTCGACCGGCGGCGCGTACGTGCTCACCAAGCAGCTGGCCAACGGCGACCGCGCGGTCGCGCTGTTCAACTCCGCCGACCAGGCCCAGCACATCAGCACCACCGCCGCCGCCGCGGGGCTGCCCCAGCGCTCCATGTACAGCGTGCGGGACCTGTGGCAGCACGCCGACTACGAGAGCGCCGGCACCCTGTCGGCGACGGTACCGGCGCACGCCACCGTGCTGCTGCGGGTCAGCGCGGGCAACCCGGGCGACGCGGCGAACAAGCCGCCGCTGCTCGACACCGGCGTGACCACCCAGGGGACCGACCACATCGAGCCCGGCACCACCGGCACCGTCTCGGCCGACGTGACCGACCTGGGCAACCTGCCGGCCCTGCAGGTCTCGGTGAAGCTCAACACCCCGACCGGCTGGACCGTCACGCCGGCCGGCCCCACCACCAGCCCCGCGCTGCCGACCGGCAAGACCTTCAGCGCGCCGTGGACCGTCTCCGTGCCCGCCGGCACCAAGGCCGGCGTGTACACGCTGAGCGGCACCGTCGCGTACACCAACCCGGCGGACGGCCGCAGGGTGTCCGTCCCGCTGAACGGCGGCGTCGCCGTGCTGGTCCCCCCGACGCCCGGCACGCACTACCTCAGCGACCTCGACTGGATGTCCGCGACCAACGGCTGGGGTCCGGTCGAGCGCGACGAGTCCAACGGCGAGACCGCGGCCGGTGACGGCCACCCGATCTCGCTCGCCGGCACCGTCTACGCCAAGGGCCTGGGCGCCCACGCGCCCAGCACCATCACCTACTACCTCGGCGGCAAGTGCTCCAGCGTGAGCGCGATCGTCGGGGTGGACGACGAGAAGAACGGCAAGGGCTCCGTGGAGTTCCTGATCACCGCCGACGGCAAGCAGGTCGCCGACAGCGGGGTGCTCACCAACCCCATGGGCGGCAAGCCGCTGCAGGCCGACGTCACCGGGGCGAAGAGCGTCCAGCTGATCGTCACCGACGGCGGCGACGGCAACGACAGCGACCACGCGGACTGGGCGAACGCCCAGGTCACCTGCGCCTGATCGCCGGCTGAACGCCGTCCCCGACGCCCACCAGGGACGGCCGGCGCGGGCGGACGGCGGTGCTCACCGAGCGCCGTCGTCCGCCCGCGCCGCGTTGCGCGCCGCATGTGGCCCCGCGCTCACGCAGGGTGGTGCCCCCAGCGCGGTCCGACCCTGGCCCACTCCCGGTCCAGGGCCGCCGCCCGCCGGCGGTTGATCACCATGACGACCAGGCCCCGCAGGCCGAGGACGAGCAGGCCGAGCACCGTCGACGCCATCAGCCCGAAGACCACCGCACGGGCCTGCGTCTGCGCCGGATCGGACGGGTTGTCCCGCAGCGTGTTGTGCCCGTCGAGCCACACCTGGACGTGCTGCCCGGCCATGGTGCCCGGCGGAACCGCCGCCTCACCGGTGTGCGCGGTGCCGCCCGGCGGGAGGTAGCGCACCTCCGTGCGCACCTGGGTGCTGTCGGTGGCCACCGCCGTCCAGCCGGTGGCCGGGGCGGTGGGAGCGTCCTGTACCGCGACCGCGGTCACCCGGTGCCAGTCCGCTCCCGGGCGGGGTGCGTGCGCGGTCAGCGACCAGCCCGCCACGGCCCCCGCGACCGGGGCGCCGAGCCACAGCAGGACACCGGCGACGAGCACGACCCACGCCTCCACACGGTCGCTGCGGCGCTTCAGCGTGTTGCGACGCCAGCGCCAGAACCTCATGGTGGTACGCATCGCCGCACTCCCTTCCCCACTACCCATTCCCCCTCGGGCAGTCGTGACACGACCGGGTCCGGCCCGGTCCGCGCGCATCGGGCCGCCGGTGGGAGCACACTGGTGGTGGCGGGCGACGAGGTCGGCGGCGAGGAGGCGCACGTGGAGTTCGAGGTCATCGTGGAGATCCCGCAGGGATCCCGGAACAAGTACGAGATGGACCACGCCATCCACCGCATCCGGCTCGACCGGATGCTCTTCACCTCGACCCGCTATCCCGCCGACTACGGCTACGTCGACGGCACCCTGGGCCGCGACGGCGACCCGCTGGACGCGCTGGTGCTGGTGGGGGAGCCGACGTTCCCCGGCTGCGCGGTGCTGTGCCGCGCGATCGGCATGTTCGTCATGACCGACGAGAAGGGCCCCGACGACAAGGTGCTCTGCGTGCCCGCGCACGACCCCCGCTACGCACCGCTCCAGGACGTCACCGACGTGCCCGGGTTCGACCTGCTGGAGATCACGCACTTCTTCGAGGTGTACAAGGACCTCGAACCCGGCAAGTCCGTCGAGGGCTCGCACTGGGACGGACGTGACGCGGCCTACGCGGAGATCGAGGCGTCCCGCGCCCGGGCCCGCGCCGGCGTCCCCGTCCGGCACTGACCGCTCCCGCGCGCTCCGGGCCCCGGCACGCCGGGGCCCGCGGCCGTCACGACCCCACGGCCCACAGGTCGTTGAAGCGGCGGGTGCGGCGCGCCACCCGCTCGCCGCGCAGCACCAGCCGGGTGCTGGCGATCAGCTGGTGGTCCGCCGAGACCACGTCCGGGCTCACCTCGTAGCTCACCGCGTGGTCGTAGACGATGAAGTCGTTGGTCGGGTCGAGCCGTACCGGCGGCGGCACCGCGGCGATCGCCACCACCCGCGCCTCCACGCCCAACGCCTCGTGGCTGCGCCGCAGTTCCTTGATGTCGTCGTCGATCTGCTCCGGGTGGTCCACGATGAACAGCCGGCGTACGTGCACCCCGCGGTCGATCGCCGCGCGCTGCGCGGCCAGGTAGCGGCGGCCCAGCTCCGAGGACCACAGCCCGGTGTCCACCGACGTGCTCGTCGCGTCGATGGAGGAGGTGGAGCAGTGCGTGAGCGTCACGATCCAGTCGTGGTCCTCGCCCTCGTACTCGACCTGGTCGGCCTTGAGGTCCTTGAGCAGCACCGCGAGCTTGGTGATCTCGGCCTCGGCGAAGGAGTGGATGATGTCCTGGTTGCTGGCCTCCAGTTGCGTGACGTGGTGCACCAGCGCGGTGACCGCCCGGGTGGGCACCGGGGAGCGCTCGACCTGGCCGAAGAACCGCGTGGCCTCGTTCACCTGCTCGAAGCCGTTCTCCACCACCTCCCGCATGGCGGTGGCGTGCTGGGTGAAGGCGTTCTCGACGGTCTCCAGCCGGCGTTCGAAGTCGGTGAGGTACTGCACGATGAGCGTCGCCCCGCCGATGAACACCGAGACCGTCAGCCGCCAGATCTCCGGCTGGTTGGTGATGTTGGTGATGAAGTACGCGAGAGCGCCGACAACGCTGGTGACGATGACCTTCCAGACGACGGTCGGTATGCCTTGGTCCATCTTCCCCCCAGTGGTTGGCCCGGTGACGGCGTCTCAGGAGCTCGCCAGAACACGACGGGACAGCGGAGCGGTCTGTACGGCGACCTGGTCGCGGATGCGCTGGACCAGGGTCTGCCACTGACGGGAGAACCCGGGCTGCTTCTCCAGGGTCTCCCACACACCCGACAGGCCGTCCGGGACGCGAGCGCCGGGCATCCACAGGTGCAGCAGGTGGTCGACGAGCGGGCGCAGCGCCGCCAGCACCGCCTCGCCGTCGCCCGAGCCGAGCCGGCTGCGCTCGACCAGCGCCAGCAGCGTGGTCAGCAGCCAGTCGTGCAGGGCGAGGTCCTCGCAGAGCGCGGCGACGGCCGCCGGATCGGCGACCGGCGTGCGCAGCGCGACGGTGCGCAGCCCGTCGGCGGCGACGGTGAACCGCTCGATGGACGCCCCCGCGCCCTCGGCGGCCGGCAGCGCCGCCCACCGCAGCCGGGTGCGGCCGGACTTGAACGGCGCGCGCTGGTCCAGCAGCCGATGCCGCAGGACGTGGTCCAGCAGCCGCTCGGCCACCGCGCCGGGGTTGAGCACCCCGCCGGGCAGCGGTGCGGCGGCCAGGAAGCCGTCGACCACGTCGCGGGCCTGGTGGCGGGCGAGCGGCTCCACCACGCCGGGCCGCAGCAGGTAGTGGCCCCAGGCCCTGCGGTGGCTGCCCTCGCTGGGGACCAGCCGGGCGAACGCCGAGGTCTGCAGCACCCGCCCCTCGGTGAGCACCGCGCGAGCGGCCACCGTGCCCACCGCGCGGGGCCGGCTGCCGCCGGCCGCGGGCAGCCGGCAGTCCACGCCGGTCAGCAGCTGCGGTGACACCACCCGCAGGTTGGGGCGCTCGGAGAGCAGCACGTGCTCGTCCGGCCGCAGGTTCAGCAACTGGACCGCGGTGCGGGCGGTCAGCGCCTCCGAGGTGCGCAGCACGCTGGTCCGTACCTCGCCGCACAGCACGGGCTGGAGGCCGGAGTCCGCGGGCGCCATCGGTCAGGGCCCCGGGTAGAAGACGTAGGCGGCCCGGTCGGGGATGTCCGCCGGGACCTGGATGCCCTCCGCGGTCGCCCGCTCGGCGACCTGCCGCAGGGCCGTGGCATCGGCCTCCACCTGGCTGAGGACCACCCGCACCGCGTGCTCGATCGGCAGGAAGCGCGACGGCAGCACCGAGGTGGTGCGGTAGGCGGCGAACGGCGCCGCCGAGTCGTTCAGCCGCAGCAGCGGGGGTAACGCGCTCCAGGTCTCCGGGAGCGTCTGGTCCGGGCGCAGGCTGCGCGGTTCGAGCACCGGGTTGCCGCGGTGCCGCAGCAGCCCGAGCCGGGCCAGTTGCCACACCGCCGCCAGGAACGGGCAGGACCAGGTGCGGCGCGGGTCCTCGTTCCACAACTCGACGTCGACGAAGATCGAGTGCCGGCGCGCGCCCGCCTCCGACGGGGGCGTCCACGGCACGACGCGGCCCATCGCCTCCCCGGCGTCGGAGGCCGGGCTGCGCTGCCCGTTGGACAGCCAGCCCACCTCGCGCACCCCGGGCCGGGTGCCGTCGCTGCCCTCGGTCGGGCTCTCCACCAGGCGGCTCTCCACCGCCGCGGCCAGCGCCACGCCGTCGGCCTGGGCGCAGGCGGACTCCCGGGCCAGGTAGTCGATCTCCAGTCCTGCCGCCTTCGCCTCGCCGAGCAGCAGCGGCACCAGCTCCCTGGGCGAGGAGAACTGGGTGAAGTAGTCGTCGATCAGGAAGCAGGTGCTCACCCGGGCCCGCCGGCCGCCGGACATCACCGCGGCCGCCTGGTGCGCCGCGTCCGCCCACGGCTTGACCCGGGCGAAGTGCTCCCGCAGCCGGTCCGGGCCGTCCTCGAAGTCCTCCATGTACAAGTGGCCCAGTTCCAGGGAGACATGGGCCAGCGGGAGGGACTGGGTGCGTGGCTCGGCGGTGGTCTCGCGGAAGATCTGCTCGGTCACTGCCGCTCCCACGCCTCGTCGTCCACCAGCGCGGCGGCCAGTTCCTCCAGCGCCTGCCGGGTGGCCATGCCGGCGACCTTGCTGGCCAGCACGTCCTCGTCGGTGATCAGCTGCTCACGCCACTGCAGGACCGGTTCCAGCGGGATCTTGCCGAGCAACCGGGCGTAGCCGAGGTCGAGTTCGGCGGCCAGCTGGGTCAGGTCGCGGTCGCACGTGCGCATCCACTCGGACTGGGCGAGCGGGACGTGCGACCACAGCGAGGACTCGGGATCGGGCACGGCGGCCCGCACGAACCGGATCGAGTCGCGCAGCGCGCCCTTGTCGTGGCCGCGCTCCACCCCGCCGGCCACGATCCCGCGCTCGCCGAACACCAGGCCGTGGGCCGCGATGACGTGCTGGTGGGTCCAGCGGTGGAAGACCAGCCAGCGGCTGAGCACCGCCTGCAACTCGGGCTGCGCGGTGGCCTCCAGCACCATGTCGACCGCGTACGAGCGGCCCGCGCTGAGGTCCACCACCACGACGTCGAACTCGGACTCCAGATGCAGGAAGAGGTTCACGCAGCGGCGGACGGTGTTCTTGCCGATCGCGAACTCCCCGCCGTCCCGGTCGCCGGGCAGCAGCACCAGCCGCCCGGAACCCGTGGGCCGGTAGCGCAGTTCGTCGTGCTCGGACTCCGCCCACACGTCGATCCGGTGCGGTTCGGTGTGCCGGCCCTGCAGATGGGAGTGGAGGCCGCCGGCGGCCACTCCTCTGCTGGCGCCCGGCACGTCGAAGACCGCGGCGGCCGTGGGCGAGCCGAAGTCGAAGTCGAGGTAGCAGACGTCGTCGCCGGCCAGCGCACGGCGGTAGGCGACGTTGGAGCTGGTCACCGAGCGCCCGGTGCCGCCCTTGTCGGATGCCGCGAATACCAGCACGGTTCACATCCCTCGGGCTGCGGCACGGCGGCCCATGATCATGGCGTCCAGCTCGACGAGCACCTGCAGCGCCAGCGCGCAGGCGGTGCTCGGCCGTTCGTCCACCACCTCGCGGGCCCTGCGCAACGCCACCTCGATCGTCTTCAGCGCTATGGCGCGCGTCCCGTCGGCGGACGACGAGGGCACCAGCAGCTCCTTGCCGAACAGGTGACTCGCCTCGCTGATCAGCGAGTTGGCATGGAGGGTCAGCTCCGAGCTGCGCAGCGGCGGCTCCTGGTAGAGCGACCGGGCGGCCACCATGCACTCGACCAGACGCTCGGTGGCGCTCCACGACACGACGGTGGCCGCCGGCAGCGGCGCCTCGGGGAAGACCGCGGTGACGTCGTCCCAGAGCTTGGAGCTGCGCCCGGAGCGCAGCCGCCGCTGCCACAGGTGCTCCAGCGACGTCTCGCCCAGCCGCAGCATCCGGTCCCGGACCGGGATGGTGCGCGACAGGCTGCCCAGCTGGATGGTGCGCTTGAGGAGCTGGGCGGAGAAGTCGCGCATCGTCCACTGCATCGGCGGGCCGATCCGGTCGGAGCCGTGCAGCGGCAGCCGGACGCCCGGACTGTGCAGGGCGACCGCACCGTCCTTGCCGGTCATCCGGCCGGTGATCCGGCCGCGTTCGGCCAGCCGCTCCAGCACGCTGGCCATCCGGTCCAGGTCGTCCTCCGAGCCCCGCCGGCGCTGGTGGTCCTGGGCCAGGATCGCGGTGACCAGGAGGGTGAAGTACTCCGACTCCAGCCGCTGGCCGGTGGTGCGCCAGGGGATGTCCTCCAGCGGCCAGCGCCCCTCGCCGAAGCGGGCCAGCAGGGACCAGTACCGCTGGGTGATCTCCCAGCGCAGCCGGAGCGCCTCGGCCAGGCTCTGCTGCTCGGGTGACAGCAGGCCCAGGGTCAGCGTGCGGTCGGAGAACAGGTCGACGATGCCGTCGAGCGCGGAGACGGTGAAGTACAGGTAGGGCACCGGCTGGGCGACGCCGGCCGGCTGCTGGCCGATCGGCACGGTGGTGTCGACCGGGGGAGCGGTGTCCACCACGCTCCACGACCAGCCGCACTCGAACAGCTGGTTCTCGTCGTCGAGGTCGCCGACGATGTCCACGCCGATGGTGAAGCGGTCGCGGATGGTGGCCCGCAGCGGCTTGAGGCGCCGCTGCAACTGCTGGACGACGAGCCGGTCGGGGATCCGGCCCTGCCCGACCAGGCCCACCAGCGCCTCGCCCTGGGAGGACTCGGAGTCGAAGACGCTCACCGTGAACGCGCGCAGCAGGCTGACCATCGCGGCGGTCAGGCGTAACGAGGTGGCGGCCCGCAACTCCTCGGCCAGCTCCCGGACCTCGGCCCGCCGCGGCTTGGTGGTGAAGACCTTCAGGAAGCCGAGCGTGGCCAGGCAGAGCGTCACCGACATCGAGTACGCGTCGACGACGCCGACGGCCAGTTGCTCCGGCGTGGGCTCGTTCTTCTCGTCGGCCGAGCTGAAGTAGTGCCCGCCGGCGAACGTCGGGGTCTTCTTCTCGTCGGTGTGGGTGCGCATGTAGTCGTGCAGGGTTTCCAGCAGCCGCACCGGGATGTCGCTGCGGCTGCCGACGGTGCGCAGCGCGGTGAGCACGTCGGCGTCAGTGGTGTCCGGGTCGTCGAGCCGGAACTCGGGGATCTCCGTCGCCGGGTAGAGCAGGCACAGCAGGCGCTCGGAGTCGGCAACGCTGCTCTGCCGGCCGTCGTCGCCCCATTCGAATTCCCCGGCGGGAAAGGAATGGCGGCCGATGGCCTGCCAGATCTCCAGCAGTTGCTGACGTGGTTGAATCTGCATCCCCGAACCCCTTGCCCCTGTTGCTCCCCGATGGTCTCCGGACCCCTGAGCCGAGTGTCACACCGCGCCGCGTCTACCGCAGGCGACGATCATCCCCGTATATCCCTCGCGCACCGCATCCCCCTCCGGCGGGGCGATACGGACGATCTTCATGTCCTCGCTGTACGGCGCCAGTGTCGCTTCGATGTCGTCCCGGGTCACGGCACATGCCGGGAACCAGTGATCACCGACCTGATAGCCCTCGGAATTCTCCATGAAGGCCGCGGCGAACGGTGATCCCGGTTCCAGCGCCTCGGCAAAGGAATTGACCGCCTTGCGGAATTCCAGGTGCGAGGTGGACATGGACTCGGCGACGAAGAACATCGTCCCCATACCCCACTGGCGCGACGGCAACCGGAAAAGGTCGCCCGGCTGCACGGTGGCCGCCTCGCGCAGCGCGGCCCGCGGGTCGGCCACCGCGGCGTAGCCGTCGCCGTGCAGCAGCAGATCCCAGAACTCGTCCCAGTTCGGCTCGTAGCCGACGACCTGGCGGCGCAGCCAGGCGACGTTGGCCGCCGACCGCTCGAACATCGTGATCTCCCGGCACCAGGGCAGCATCGCGAGTGCCGGGTACAGGTTGGCGCCCGCACCGACGTCCACACCGGTCACGGGCTGGTCCGGCCGGCGGCCGTGGAAATGGGCGGCGAAGTGATCGCGCACGATTTCGATGATCTGCCGGTCGTCCCGGCGCAGCGCGCGGTAGTTGTGCTCGCTGTAGGCGAGGGGGTCGAAGGCGTCCCAGGGGGCCTCGCGGTTGAGCTTCCCCGACGATGGGTCAGATGCGGGATCCATATGGCCAAGACTAGCGCCAACCTGCCTGCGACTCCGTGCGCGTGACACGATTTCAGGCCACGCCGTCACCGGTGAACGCGTAATCCGGCCAGAAGCGTGATCGGCCGCCCCCGTTGGGTGCGAGGCGCCCTGGACAGGGGGTCGCGCACGCAAGTACACCAGCAGAGAAGGTGTACGAAATCACGTGCCGTGCGGAACCGGTATCCATCATTCCCCAGGGAGCAGCGTGAACTTCCTGTCCAACGCCCGGCGTCCGGACCACGGCGCCGACGACCAGCAGCCGCTGGAGGCCGTCATACGGCCCGTCACCGAAGCCGACCTCGCCGATATCGAACGCCTGGACCGGGCGGTGTTCGGGTCCGCCTGCTATCCGGCGTTCGTGGTGCGCCAGCTCTTCGACGTGCACGGCCACCACATGCTCGCCCTCGACACCCCCACCGGCCTGCGCGGCTACGTGCTGCTGGCCACCGCCCGCGGCTGGGACACCGGGTGGATCCTCAGCCTGGGCGTGGAGGAGCCCTGGCGGCAGAAGGGGTACGGGCGGCGGCTGCTGTCGCAGTGCCTGCGGGACCTGGCCGACCGCGACCTGCGGGAGATCAGGCTGAGCGTCGAGGAGGGCAACGACGCGGCCGTGCAGCTCTACCGCTCGCTCGGGTTCGTCCCCATCGGGACCAGGGCCGACTATCTCGGTCCTGGCGAGGACCGGCTGATCATGGCGCTGCCGGTGGCGGGGGCCGCGGGGGCCGCCGGCCGCTGATCGCGGGCGGGGGGCCAGCTCATCGGCCGTCCGCCGCCGGCCAACCGCCGTGCCGCGCCGGGGCGGTGCGGGGGCCCGCGGGTACGCTGCGCTGATGAGCTCTCACCCCAGTGAACCCCGCACCGTCGTCCTCCTGGGCTCCACCGGATCCATCGGGACGCAGGCCATCGACGTCATCCGGCGCAACCCGGAGCGCTTCCGGGTCAGGGCGCTGTCCGCGGGCGGCGGCAGCCTGCCCCTGCTGGTACGGCAGGCGCTCGACCTCGGGGTGGAGACGGTGGGCGTGGCGGACAGCCGCGCCGCCGCGGAGTTCCGCACGCTGCTGCGCGCCGAGGCGAAGCGGCGCGGGGCGCAGGCGGGGCCGGTGCGGCTGCCCGAGGTGATCGACGGGCCCGGCGCCTCGACCGCGCTGGCCGGTATGGAGTGCGACGCGGTGCTCAACGGCATCACCGGCGCGGTGGGCCTGGAGCCGACGCTGGCCGCGCTGCGCGCGGGCAGCAGGCTCATCCTCGCCAACAAGGAGTCGCTGATCGTCGGCGGTCCGCTGGTCAAACGGCTCGCCGCGCCCGGCCAGATCCTGCCCGTCGACTCCGAGCACTCCGCCCTGTTCCAGTGCCTGCTGGGCGGTAAGGCGGAAGAGGTGCGGCGACTGGTGATCACCGCGAGCGGCGGCCCGTTCCGCGGCCGCAGCCGGGAGGAGATGGCCGCCGTCACCCCCGAGGAGGCGCTGGCGCACCCGGTGTGGAGCATGGGGCCGGTCATCACCATCAACTGCGCCAACCTGATCAACAAGGGGCTCGAGGTCATCGAGGCGCACCTGCTGTTCGACATCCCCTTCGACCGGATCGAGGTCGTCGTCCACCCCCAGGTGATGGTCCACTCCATGGTGGAGTTCACCGACGGCTCCACCCTGGCGCAGGTCGGGCCGCCCGACATCCGGGTGCCGCTGTCCCTGGGCCTGGGCTGGCCGGACCGCGTCCCGGACGCCGCGCCGGCCTGCGACTGGACGAAGGCGTCCACCTGGGAGTTCTTCCCCGTGGACCACGCCGCCTTCCCCGGCCTCCGGCTCGCCTACGAGGCCGGCGCCGCCGGCGGCACCATGCCGGCCGTGCTCAACGCGGCCAACGAGGAACTGGTCGCCGCGTTCACCGCCGGTCGCCTGCCGTTCCTGGGCATCGTCGACACCCTCACCAAGATCGTCGGCGAGCACGACCTCGTGCCCGGCGACGCGATGACGCTGGAGGCCGTCGCCGACGCCGAGCGCTGGGCGCGGGCCCGGGCAGGTGAACTCGCCCTCGGCTGAGGGCGTTTTCCGCCGCGGGTGGTGGACGTCCCGGTGGCAGGGCCGTCCGGCACGATGAACCGACGATGCGTCAGTAGGCCCGCCGTGCGGCGGCGGTGGGCCCGACGCAGGGCCTTCGATGCTGACGTAACGTCAACTCCGTGTGGGCCGCCGTCAGGAGCCCCCGCTCCCCGGCGGTCCGCCAGGTGGATGAAAGCCGGTACGCAGGCACCGCCAGCCGGGCGAGAAGCCGGCTCACGTGCAGCCTCACCCCGGTGGCGGCCATCTGTAATGCACGTATGTTCTCTTCGAGATTCCTCCACCGGTCCGGCGGCGGCCGCGCCCGGCGTGCGCGTGCGGGGCTGCTCGGCGCGGTCGCGGCCACGGCCGTGCTGCTGCCCGCGACAGCCGCCCTGGCGGCACCGCATCCCGCCGTGCACCCCGCGGCGGCGGCCCGTGCGACGCCGCCGCCGCTGGTGTCCGAGACGTTCACCGGTGCCACCGCCGACCCCGCGTTCGTCGGCACCGGCGCGGCCTGCCTGACGGGGGCGCCGCAGGCCGCCGCCCCCGGCCCGGGCGACCACCCGCTGGACGGCTGCCCCGCCGGGGCCGTCGGCCCCGTGCCGCCCGCGGACGGGGCGCCGCACGGCTACCTGCGGCTCACCAACGCCGCCAACGACCAGTCCGGCGCGGTCCTGTACGACCACGCGATCCCCGCCACCGCCGGCCTGAAGGTCAGCTTCGACCAGTGGCAGTACGGGTCCACCACGCCGAACACCCCGGCCGACGGAATCTCCTTCTTCCTGGTCGACGGCGCCGCCTCCCTGGACCACCCCGGCGCGTTCGGCGGCAGCCTCGGCTACGCCCAGAAGCTGCCCGACGACAACCCGGCCAACGCCTTCCTGCCCGGTGTCGACCGCGGCTACCTCGGCGTCGGACTGGACGTGCTGGGCAACTACTTCGGCGACTGGGAGCGCCGGGGCGACGGCTGCGCGCAGCGCTCGCCCGCGGGCACCACCTTCCATGTTCCTGCGCCCGGCCCGAACATGGTCACCCTGCGCGGACCCGGCGACGGCACCACCGGGTACTGCTTCATGACCGCGACGTCCTCCAACCTGGGCAGCACCAGCGGCCCCTGGGAGTCGACCCTGCCGGGGAAGCTCCAGGGCCCGACCACGGCGCTGCCGCCCGGCGCGACGCCCGCGCAGGCCGAGGCGGCGCTGGAGGAGTCCCGGCGGACCGTCACCGTCACCATCACCCCCGCGCCCGCCCCGCACCTCACCGTCGACGTCGACTTCCACGACGGCAAGGGCGCGCTGGAGGTGCTGTCCACCCAGGCACCCGAACCCCTCCCCGCCACCTACAAGTTCGGGTTCGGCGCGTCGACCGGCCTGTTCACCGACGTGCACCTGCTGCGCAACATCGTGATCGAGCCGGACGAGGCGCTGCCGCAGCTGTCGCTGGTCAAGCAGGTCGCCGAGCACCCGCCGCTGCCCGAGCCGCTGGCACCCGGGGCCAAGGTCCCGT
>WRCZ01000101.1 GCA_009783685.1 Actinomycetes bacterium | reverse complement strand
CGCCTTCGCGATCGGCGGCACGCCCAGCGGCGAGGGGCGCAACGGGCCGACGCTGATCGACACCGCCACCGCCTCGGGCGCGAACTTCGCCGCGACCTGCCTGTTCGTCTCCGCCGGGTTCGTTCTGGTGGTGCCGGTCGCGCTGTTCTGCGGGGACACGGTCGCCTCCGAGGCGGGCTGGTCGAGCCTGCGCTACCTGCTGGCCGCCCCGGTGCCGCGGGCGCGGCTGCTGGGCGTGAAGCTGGCCGTGGCGCTGGGCTTCTCGGCGGTGGCCATCGTGCTGCTGCCCGCGGTGGCGCTGGCCGCCGGCACCGTCGCCTACGGCTGGGGCGACCTGGAACTGCCGACCGGCGGCGCGCTGGGGTCCGGCAGCGCCCTGCCGCGGCTGGCGATCGCGGTGGCGTACATCTTCGTCAGCGAACTGGTCACCGCCGCGCTGGCGTTCTGGCTGTCCACGGTGACCGACGCGCCGCTGGGCGCGGTCGGCGGCGCGGTGGGGCTGACCATCGTCGGCAACGTGCTGGACGCGGTCACCGCGCTCGGCTCCTGGCGGGACGTGCTGCCCGCGCACTGGCAGTTCTCCTGGGCCGACGCGCTCCAGCCGACGATGGAGTGGTCCGGGATGCTCCAGGGCACCTCGGTGTCCCTGTCGTACGCCGTGGTGTTCGTGGCGTTCGCCTTCCGCGGCTTCCGCACCAAGGACATCGTGTCCTGAGGAGCTGACGCCCCGACGTGCCCGACGACCCGACTCACCCGACGCCCCGACGAGCTGAGAGCTGACGACGGCTCACCGCCGAACGGGGGACGGACCGCTGTCCATCCCCCGTTCACCCATTTCCTGGCGAGGGCCGGGCAAAGATTCGCCCGTCCGGGTAAAGCGCCGGGTAGTAAACGGCCAGATCGCTTGTTCTGCGCATGATCTGCCGATCTGATCATCGCAGCCGCCCCTGCGCGGCCGCACCACCCACCGGAGAGCTCCACACAAGGAGAGTCCATGCGCAGACCTCGCTCACGGCCCCGGGCCGTGGCAGCCGCGGCCGGGGCCACCGCCCTCACGGCCGCCGCTCTAGTAGCTGCTCCGTTGACCGGCGCGACCACCGCCGCCTCCAGCCACCCTGGAGCCGCCGTCAAGGTCGTTCCCGCCGTGGTCGGGCACCATCTGATCAAGGGTGCCGGCAGCCCGCTGACCAACGCCCAGTGCCAGGCCAAGTGGGGCATCAACTGCTACACGCCCCTGCAGTACCGCCAGGCGTACGACCTGAACCCGCTCTATCGCGCGGGCGTGACCGGCAAGGGCCGCACCATCGTCATCGTCGACTCGTTCGGATCGCCGACGATCCAGCACGACCTCGACGTCTACAGTGCCCAGTTCGGCATTCCGAGCACCCATGTGCAGGTCGTCAAGTGGGGCGACGTCCCGCCCTTCGACCCGACCAACCCGGACCACACCGGGTGGGCCGGCGAGAGCACGCTGGACGTCGAGATGGCCCACGCGGTCGCGCCCGACGCCCACATCCTGCTGGTGGAGACCGGGGTCTCCGAGACCGAGGGCGTCACCGGCCTGCCGGAGATGATGGACGCCGAGAAGTCCCTCGTCGACCACGGGGTGGGCGACGTCATCACGCAGAGCTTCGGCGCGACGGAGAACACCTTCCCGGGCTTCGACCAGGGCGACTTCTCCAGCATCCAGAACCTGCGGTACGCCTACAAGGACGCGCAGCGGCACGGGGTGACCGTGCTGGCGTCCTCCGGTGACGGCGGCGCGACCGACGCGACCGCGGACGGCAGCTCCGACTACCCGTACCGGGTGAACTCCTGGCCGTCCTCCGACCCGCTGGTCACCTCCATCGGCGGCACCCAGCTGCACCTGGACGACGCGGGCAACCGCACCGCCCCGGACAGCGTGTACAACGACTACGGCGCGGGCGGCGGCGGCCAGTCGCACGTGTTCGCCCGGCCGCTCTACCAGAACGGCGTCCGGCAGGTCGTCGGCGACCGGCGCGGCACCCCCGACATCTCGATGTCGGCGGCCGTGGACGGCGGGGCGTGGGTGTACTCCAGCTTCGACCCGACCGCGGTCGGCTGGGACGTGTACGGCGGCACCAGCGAGGCGAGCCCGCTGTTCTCGGGCATCGTCGCGCTGGCCGACCAGGTGGCGGGGCACCGGGTGGGCGACATCCACCAGGCGCTGTACGCGCTCGCCAAGGGCTCGCCGAAGTTCAGCGGGATCGTGGACGTCGCCGACGGCACGAACAACTCCTATGACGGCGTGACCGGTTACACCGCGGTGAAGGGCTACGACATGGCCACCGGCGTCGGCACCCTCGACGCGGCGCGGTTCGTGCCCGCGCTGGCGCTGACCAGCTGGCGGCGCTGACCCCGGCACCGGCCGGGTACCGACCCGTCACCGAAGCGGCACCGGCCCGGCTCCGTCCCGGGTGAGCGGCTGCCACCGGCCGGCCACCGCCGCGTCCTCCCCGGCGCGGCGGTGGCCGGTTTCGTCCGGTCGGCGGGACGCCCGCCGGTATCTGTCAACATCCTTTTCTGTTAGGACCCTTGACAGTTGGGTGGTCCAGACCATCAATATTGGTCCAGACCAACGTGCTTCCGGATGCTGAAGCCCCCCACCGTCGAAGGGAGCGCGGTCCATGACCGGACCCGTTCGCAGACCGATCCGCACCCTGATCACCGGACTCGTCACCGCTGTCGCCTCGGCCGGCCTGGCCATGACCGGCGCCGGCACCGCCCACGCGGCCACCCCACTGCCCGCGCATGTCTTCGCCCCGTACTTCGAGGCGTGGAACGGCGACAGCCTCACCGGGCTCGCCTCGCAGTCCGGCAACAAGTACCTGACCATGGCCTTCATCCAGGCCGCCACCAAGGGCTCCTGTACGCCGTACTGGAACGGCGACAGCAGCACGCCGATCTCGTCGGCCAACTTCGGCAGCGACATCAGCGCCCTGCAGGCCGGTGGCGGCGACGTCATCCCGTCGTTCGGCGGCTACACCGCCGACAACACCGGTACCGAGATCGCCGACAGCTGCACCGACGTCAACTCCATCGCCGCGGCCTACGAGAGCGTCATCTCGACGTACAACATCAGCCGCATCGACCTCGACACCGAGGACAACTCGCTCACCAACTCGGCCGGCATCGACCGCCGCAACAAGGCCGTCAAGCTGGTCGAGGACTGGGCGGCGGCCAACGGCCGCAACGTCCAGTTCTCGTACACCCTGCCCACCACCACCTCGGGCCTGGCCAGCAGCGGGCTGAAGGTGCTGCAGAACGCGGTGTCCAACAACGCCCGGATCGACGTCGTCAACATCATGACGTTCGACTACTACGACGGCGCCACGCACAACATGGCCACCGACACGCAGACCGCGGCCCAGGGCCTGCACGACCAGCTCAAGCAGCTGTACCCGTCGAAGACCGACGCGCAGCTGTGGGGCTCCATCGGCGTCACCGAGATGCCCGGCATCGACGACTACGGCGCCGCCGAGACCTTCACCACCGACAACGCCACGACCGTCTACAACTGGGCGGTCAGCAAGGGCATCAACACCCTGTCGTTCTGGGCGCTCCAGCGCGACAACGGCGGCTGCCCGGGCACCGGCGGGTCCGACACCTGCTCCGGCACCACGCAGAGCACCTGGCAGTTCAGCCACACCTTCGAGCCGTTCAGCAGCGGCGGCAGCACCCCGCCGCCGACGAACGACTTCTCGCTGTCGCTGACGCCGTCGTCGGGCAGCGTCGCCGCCGGGTCGTCCGCGACGTCCGGCATCGCGACCGCGGTGACCGCGGGGACGGCGCAGCCCGTCGCCCTGTCGGTGAGCGGCGCCCCGGCGGGCGTCACCGCCTCGGTCAGCCCGGCCTCGGTCTCCGCGGGCGGCAGCGCCACCCTGTCGGTGTCCACCACGGCCGCCGCGGCCAACGGCACCTACTCCCTGACGGTCACCGGCACCGAGGGCTCGGCCGTGCACACCGCCACCTACAGCCTGACGGTGACCGGCGGCACGACCACCTGCGCCGCGGCGCAGTGGAGCTCCTCGGCGGTCTACGTCGGCGGCAACACCGTCTCGTGGAAGGGTCACACCTGGAAGGCGAAGTGGTGGACGACGGGCGAGGAGCCCGGCACCACCGGTGAATGGGGCGTCTGGCAGGACCTCGGCGCCTGCTGAGGCACTGACCTGCGCGTCCCACGGCCTGGCCCCGGCGTCGGGGCCAGGCCGGCCGTCCTCTACAGTCTCCCCGTACATCTACACGACTGTCGTCGGTCGCGTCGTGCGGCCGTCGGGGACCAGGGGACGGGACCAACACCCAATGAGTGCGATAGGCGTCGGCCAGGCCGTCATACTCGGCGTCGTGGAGGGAGTGACCGAGTTCCTGCCGGTCTCCTCCACCGGCCATCTGAAGATGGCCGAGGGCCTGATGAACATCCCGGTGGACGACAAGGCCGTGGTCGGGTTCACCGCGGTGATCCAGGTCGGCGCCATCGCCGCCGTCTTCGTCTATTTCTTCCGCGACATCACCCGGTTCGTCGGGGCCTGGCTGCGCGGGCTGGCCAACCGCCGCGAGCGCGACAACCACGACTACAAGTTCACCTGGTGGGTGATCTACGCGACGCTCCCGATCGTCGTCGTCGGCCTCGCCGCCAAGCCGCTCATCGACGGGGCGCTCGCCTCCCTGTGGGTGGTCGCGCTGTCGCTGATCGGCGGCAGCGTGGTGATGTGGTGCGCCGAGCAGATGGCCCGCTTCAAGCGCGGAGAGAGCGAGGTGACCCTCAAGGACGCCATGGTCGTGGGCTGTTCGCAGATCCTGGCGCTCCTCTTCCCCGGCTTCTCCCGCTCCGGTGCCACCATCTCCACCGCGCTGGTGCGCGACCTGGACCGGATGGCCGCGACCCGCCTGTCGTTCTTCCTCGGCCTGCCCGCGCTGACCGGCGCCGGCCTGTACGAGCTGAAGGACGCCACCAGCGGGGGCGTCGGCGTGCCCGCGGTCGCAGTCGGCACGCTGGTGTCGTTCGTGGTCGCCTACGCCTCGATCGCGTGGCTGCTGCGCTTCATCGCCCGGCACTCGTTCAACTCCTTCGTGGTGTACCGGATCGTGGTCGGCGTGGTGCTCCTCGGCCTGCTCACCACGGGCGTGCTCGACGCCTGAACCACCGCCCCGCGGGGCGCCAACCGCAGGTGAGGGGCCCGGCCTTGACGGCCGGGCCCTTCCGCATGCCCGGCGCCCGCGCATAGTTCACGACTTATTTTTTGATGTGTATTGACTCCCGTCCGGGCGGCCCCTAGCGTCCACAGCGCATCGCGACCCCCACAACGCGACCGAGGAGACCACCTGTGACCCAGGTCCTTGCCGTGCCCGGCACTCCAGCCCCCACGCGCCGTCGCCGCAGACGGACGGCCGCCCTCGCGGCGGCACTCCTGCTCCCCGCCTCGGCCGGGCTCGCCCTGGTCACCGCCCGGGACGCCGGGGCGGCCACGCTCCCCACCGCGCCGGCCACCGTCGTCGACGCCGGCAGCGGCAAGTGCGTCGACGCGCGGGCGGCGGCGACCGGGAACGGCACCGCGGTGCAGCAGTACACCTGCAACGGCACCGCCGCCCAGTCCTGGCAGTTCACCCCCACCGACAGTGGCTACTACCGGATCGGCGTGTCCAGCGCCCCCGACCAGGTGTGGGACGAGACCGGCGTGTCCACCGCCGACGGCGCGCTCACCCAGCTGTGGCTGTACGGCGGCGGCGCCAACCAGCAGTGGCTGCCGGTCGCCGAGTCGTCCGGCACCTTCCACTTCGTCAACCGCAACAGCGGCAAGTGCCTCGACGTGCCGTCGGCCTCCACCGCCGACAGCGTCCAGTTGCAGCAGTACACCTGCAACGGCACCGCCGCCCAGTCGTTCACCGTCAGCGGCAGCGGCGGGACCACCACCCCGCCCGCCGGCACCCCGGACTTCGGGCCCAACGTGACCGTGTTCGACCCCTCGATGTCGGCCTCCGCCATCCAGTCGCAGATCAACTCGGTCTACAACGCGCAGGTCAACAACGAGTTCGGCACCCAGCGCAACGCGATGCTGTTCATGCCGGGCACGTACAACGTGAACATCCCCGTCGGCTACAACACCCAGGTCTCCGGCCTCGGCCTGTCCCCGGACCAGGTGTCCATCACCGGCGGCGGCATCCACGTCGAGGGCCACACCAGCGACGGCAACGCCACCCAGAACTTCTGGCGCGACGTGGAGAACATGTCGCTCAGCCCGAGTTCGGGCAGCACCATGTACGCCGTCTCCCAGGCCGACCCGTTCCGCCGGATGGACGTGCACGGCGGCATGCTGCTCTACGACAACACCCACGGCACCTCCGGCAACTGGTCGTCCGGCGGCTACATCGGCGACTCCCGGATCTCCGGGACGATCAGCTCCGGCACCCAGCAGCAGTTCCTCACCAAGAACACCGCGATGGGCGGCTGGAACGGCAGCAACTGGAACATGGTGTTCGTCGGCGACACCGGCGCGCCCGGCCAGAGCTTCCCCAACCCGCCGAACACCACCGTCGCGCAGAGCCCCACGTCCAAGGAGAAGCCCTTCCTGTACGTGGACGCTTCCGGCAACTGGCAGGTGTTCGACCCCGCCCTGCGCACCAACGCCCAGGGGCCGGACTGGGTCAACGGCACCCCCGCCGGGACGTCCCTGCCGATCAGCGACTTCTACATCGCCAAGCCCGGTGACACCGCCACGACGATGAACGACGCGCTCGCCGCGGGGAAGAACCTCCTCGTCACGCCGGGCGTCTACCACCTGTCCGCGCCACTGAACGTCACCCGCCCCGACACCGTGGTGCTCGGCCTGGGCCTGGCCACGCTCGTCCCGGACAACGGCGTCACCGCGGTCACCACCGCGGACGTCGACGGCATCGACATCGCCGGCCTGCTGATCAGCGCCAACACCACCAACTCCGCGACCCTGATGCAGATCGGGCCGGCCGGCGCCACCGCGAGCCACGCGGCCGACCCGACCGTGCTGCAGGACGTGTTCTTCCGCGTCGGCGGCGACCTCGCGGGCAAGGCCACCACCACCCTGGTGGTCAACAGCGCCGACGTCATCGGCGACGACCTGTGGCTGTGGCGCGGCGACCACTCCAACGGCGTCGGCTGGAACACCAACCCCGCGATGCAGGGCCTGGTGGTCAACGGCACCGGCGTCACCATGTACGGCCTGGCCGTCGAGCACTACGAGAAGTACCAGACCACGTGGAACGGCAACGGCGGCCGCGTGTACTTCTACCAGAGCGAGACCCCGTACGACGTGCCCGACCAGGGCAGCTGGACCACCAGCGGCGGGGACCTCGGCTACGCCTCCTACAAGGTCGCCAACTCCGTGACCACGCACGAGGCGTGGGGCGTGGGCATCTACGCCTACCTCCGCGACAACCCCTCGCTGGTCCTCGGCCACGCCATCGAGACGCCCACCACCGCGAACGTGAAGTTCCACGACATGGTCACCACCGTGCTGGGCGGCGCGGGCACCATCAACCACATCGTCGACAGCTCCGGGAACCAGGTCACCGCCAGCCACAACCACGAGACCCTGACCAGCTACCCGTAGCCCCGGACACGCCGCAGGAAAGGGACCTGGCCGACCCATCCCCCCACGGGTGGGCCGGCCAGGTGGCCGGGGATCGCGCCCGGCCGCACAGTGGTGCCGACGCGGGTCAGGTGAGCGTCGGCGCCACCGGGTCCCAGTCCTCCGGCAGCGTCTCCACCGCCGGGGCTCCCGACTCCAGGCCCACGAAGCCGTGACGCTCCCCGGAGTCCGTGATCGACGCCATCAACTCCAGAACGTGCTGGGCCAGTTCACCGGAGGCCCGGTGCCGGCCGCCGCTGCGCAGGGCACGCGCCATGTCCAGCACACCGACACCGCGGCCCGCGGTGGTGCCCGCCACGGGCAGGTCCCGCCACTCCTCCTCGCCGAACTTCTGTATCCGGAGCGGGCCTTCGAAGGTGTTCGGGTCCGGCAGCGACAGGGTGCCCTCGGTGCCGGTGATCTCGATCATCCGGCGCGAGACGGCCGAGTCGAAGCTGAATGTCGCCGACGTGCTGGGCCCGCTCGCGAAGTCCAGCAACGCGTGGACGTGCGTGGGCACTTCGACGTCGAAGACGGTCCCGGCCTTGGGACCCGAGCCGATCACCCGCTGCTCCCGCGCCTGCCGGGAGGTCGCGGCGACCCGCGTCACCGAGCCGAACAGCGAGACGAGCGCGGTCAGATAGTACGGGCCGATGTCGAACAGCGGCCCCGCGCCGTACTGGAAGAGGAACTCCGGGCTCGGGTGCCAGCTCTCCGGACCCGGGCCCTGGGTGACCGCCGTCGCGCTGACCGGTTCGCCGATCAGGCCGGCGCGGACCGCCCGGGTGGCCGACTGCAGGCCCGCGCCCAGGAACGTGTCGGGCGCGCTGCCCACCCGCAGCCCGCGGGCCTGCGCCTCGGCGAGGATCTTCGCACCGTCGGACGGCGCGAGGGCCAGCGGCTTCTCGCCGTACACGTGCTTGCCCGCCTGGAGCGCCGCCGTGGCGACCTCGGCGTGCGCGGCCGGGATCGTCAGGTTGACGACGATCTCGACCTCGGGGATCGCCAGCGCCGACGCCACGTCGCCGTGCGCCGGCACCCCGAACGCCTCCGCCTGCGCGCGGGCCCGCTCCACGTCGAGGTCCGCCACCGACAGCACCCGGACGTCGGGGAACGACGACAGAGCCGTCAGGTACTGACCGCTGATGACGCCCGCGCCGACCAGCGCCACGCCGACCGGACCGCCGCTCATGAACGCCCCTCCAGCGCGGAGAGGTAGGCGTGCGACTCGGCGACGGCCTCGAAGATGTCGCCCGCGCAGGTGTCGAGTTCGACGATCCGCACCGCGTCGGGCGCGGCGGCCAGGATCGACGGCACGTCGATGGCGCCCTTGCCGACCGCCGTGTGCGGCTCGTCCTTCACCCCGGGGCCGTCCTTGACGTGCAGGGCCAGCACCCGGTCGCCGAGCGTGCGCAGCAGCTCGGGTACGTCGGCGCCGCCGACCGCCGCCCAGTAGGTGTCGACCTCCAGGAAGACCTCCGGCGCCAGCAGGCCGGCCAGCACCTCCAGCGCGGTGCGGCCCTCGAAGCGCGGCTCGATCTCCCACCAGTGGTTGTGGTAGCCGATCCGGATGCCGCGCTCGGCGGCCTTGACGGCGAAGCCGTTGAGCAGGTCGGCGGTGCGCTGCAGGCCCTCGAGGGTGGTGAACTCCTCGTGGGCGACACCGCCGGGGATGATCGCCAGGTCGGTGCCCACCGTGGCGACCGCGTCGAAGACCTCGCCGGCGTCCTTGTCGAACAGGGCGTAGGCGTGGGTGCTGCTGACGCCGATGCCCAGCGCGTCGGCGACCTTGCGGAACCCTGCCGGGTCGGCGGTCGGGTCGAAGGCCTCGACCGAGCGGTAGCCGATCTCGGCCAGCCGGGCCAGCGTGCCGTCGCGGTCGGCGGCGATCTGATCCCGGAGGGTGTAGAGCTGGATGCTCAGGGGGTGGGTCATCGAAGGGATGCCTCCTCGGGAGTACACCAGTGCGGCAGACGGCGCTGCGGCACTACGGCGTCGGGCGGGTGGATGCGGATGCCGGGTGGTGGGAGTCAGCCGACGATGAGGGGACTGAGGGTGCGATGGGCGATCTCCAGGCCCTGGGTGACCCGCTGGACGTCGCCGCTCCAGACCGGGTCCTCGTGCTCCACGGACAGCACGCCGGTGAAGCCGCCCTCGTACAGGGTGTCGACGATGCGGCGCCAGTCCACGTCGCCGAGCCCCGGTACGCGGTAGCGCCACCAGCCGCTGTCCCAGCCGTCGTTGCGCTCGACGGTGCGGCCGAAGAAGCCGTACCGGTTGCGGGCGGCCGGATCGAGCTGGGCGTCCTTGGCCTGGGCGTGCGGAATGCGGTCCACGTAGGGCTTGAGCGCGGTGACCGGGTCGATGCCCAGCCACATCAGGTGGGAGGGGTCGTAGTTGAGGTACAGGCCGAGGTCGAACATCCACTCCCACAGCTCGGGGGAGTAGGCGAGGTTGCCCGGGTAGCCGTCCGGGTGCCACCCCTCCATCACGCAGTTCTCGATGATGATCTTCACGCCGCGCTCGGCGGCGTAGGCGACCAGCGGCGGCAGTTCGCGCTCGGCCAGCGCGATGTTCTCCTTCACCGACAGGCCCGGATGCCGGCCGATGAACGTGCCGACGAACTCCACGCCGAGCAGGTGCGCGGCGTCCACGTTGGCCCGCACGTGCGCGGCGATCTCGGCCCTGCGGGCCTCGTCGGGGTGCAGGTTGTTCTCGTAGTACGCCAGCGCCGACAGTGTCAGGCCGTGCTTGTCGAAGAGCCCGCGCACCTCCTCGGCCTCGCGCTCGCCGAACCGGGTCACGTCGATGTGGCTCGCCTCGAAGTCGCGGGAGCCGGTGGACGGCCAGGTCGCCACCTCCAGCGCCGCGTAGTCGTGCGCGGCCGCCCAGGAGGCGATCTCGTCCAGCGGCAGTTGCGGAAGGCAGGCGGTCAGGAAGCCCAGCTTCATCTCAGGAGACCTCTTTCCAGGAGCGGTTCGCGGCGGAGTCCAGGACGGCCTCGGTGAGGCGCACCATGCGCGCGGCGTCGTCGAAGGTGGGGAACGCGCCCCCGGTGCCGTCCCCGCGGATCGCGGCGTGCACGTCGCGGACGAAGGCGGCGAAGCAGTCCAGATAGCCCATCGGGTGGCCGCCGGGGACCACCGACAGCCGGGCCGCCTCGGGGGACAGGAGCGCCGGGTCGCGCAGTACCGCGGCGTTCTCGCCGCGGCTGCCGACGAACAGCGACTCGGGGTTCTCCTGGTCGAAGGCGAGCGCGGTACGGGTGCCGTCCACCTCGAACCACAGCCGGTTCTTGCGGCCGGGGGAGATCTGGGAGACGGTCACCGACCCGGTGGCGCCGTGGTCGGTGCGGAACAGCAGCTGCACCACGTCCTCGGTGGCGGGCGTGCCGCCGTCGCGCGGAACGGTCTGGGTGAGCGCGGTCAGCTCGGTGATCCGGTGGCCGGTCACCCACTCCACCAGGTCGCACCAGTGCGAGCCGATGTCGGCGAACGCCCGGGACGGGCCGCCGGCCACGGCGTCCACCCGCCAGTTGGTGTCGCCGGGCTCGGACAGCCAGTCCTGCAGGTAGTGGCCGTGCACCAGGCGCACCTCGCCGGACCGGCCGTCGCGGACCCGGGCCCGCGCCTCGGCGGCCATCGGGTGGTAGCGGTACACGAAGGGGACCGCGGCCACCCGCCCGCTGCTCGCGGCCAGCGCCGCCAGCGCGTCGGCGGTGGCCGCCGAGGTGGTCAGCGGCTTCTCGCACACCACGTGCTTGCCGGCGCGCAGCGCCAGCTCGGCCAGGTGGGCGTGCACGTCGTTGGGCGTGCACAGGTGGACCACGTCCACCTCGTCGCTGGTGACCAGTTCCTCGGAGGAGTCGAAGGCCCGGTCGACGCCGAGCGCGGCGGCGGCCTCCTTGGCACGGGCGGGGGTCGAGGCGCTGATCCCCACGACCGGTGCGCCGGTGCGGCGCACCGCGTCCAGGTGCACCCGGCCGATCATGCCGGCGCCGGCGATGGCCGTCCGCAGCGGCGCCGGGGGCGACCCCGGCGGCGGTCCCTGCGGCGACGCACCCGCCGATGCGTGCGAGTTGTGGCCCGAAGCTCCCAACGTGGCCTCCCTTTCGGTTCAGCTATGACGCTAGCCACCAGGGTTTCGGTTGACAATGGCAAGATTTCGGCTAACTTCTGTCATAAATCAGCGGACGGTACGAGGGGCGAGGGTCACGTGGGCGCAGCAGGCGAACGGCAGTTGACCGCACTGAGCGAACTCGCCGGGCTCGTCGCGGGCGGCGCCACGCGGCGCAGCCAGCTCGCCACCGCCACCGGGCTCTCGCGGGCCGCGGTCGCCCAGCGCGTCGACCTGCTGATCACCAAGGGCCTGCTGGTCGAGACCGGCACGGTCGCCACGGAGCGCGGCCGGCCCCCGCTCACCCTGCAACTCGCCTCGGACGCCTCGGTGGTGTGCGCCGTCGACCTGGGCGCCACCCACGGCACCGTCGCCGTCGCGGAACTCGGCGGCGCCGTACTGGCCGAGGCGACCGAGGAACTCGACATCAACGACGGGCCCGAGGCCGTCCTCACCCACCTCCACGAGCAGCTCGGCCGTCTCCTCGCCGACGCCGGCCACCCCGCCTCCCACGTGCGGGCGATCGGCATCGGCGTGCCCGGACCCGTCGAGGCCAGCACCGGTACGGTCATCCGGCCGCCGATCATGCGCGGCTGGGACGGTTACCGGGTCCCCGGCTTCTTCGAGGGCCGCTACGACGCGCCCGTTCTGGTCGACAACGACGTGAACATGATGGCGCTCGGGGAGTACGCGCACCGGCCCGCGACGTCCCACCTGCTCTACGTCAAGGTCGGCACCGGCATCGGCTGCGGCATCGTCTCCGGGGACCGCGTGCACAGGGGGGCGTCCGGCGCCGCGGGCGACATCGGGCACATCAGGGTGCCCGGGCACGACGACGTCCTCTGCCACTGCGGCAACACCGGATGCGTGGAGGCGGTGGCCTCGGGTGCGGCCGTCGCGGCCACCCTGCGCGAGGCCGGCCTGCCCGTCGAGCACGTCGCGGACGTCGTGCGCCTGGTCGCGGCGGGCGACCCCACCGCGCGCCGCCAGGTGCGGTTGGCTGCGCAGCGCATCGGTGACGTGCTGGCGTCCCTGGTCAGCTTCTGGAATCCCGACACCATCGTGCTCGGGGGGAGCATCGCGAGCCTCCACGACGATCTGCTCGCCGACATCCGGGCGGCGGTGTACCGCCGCGCGCTCCCGCTCGCGACGCGGACGGTGGCGATCGAGACGACGCTTCTTGGGCGGCGGGCCGGTATTGAGGGGGCGCGGAGGCGCGCCGTCCACCACCTGCTCTCTCCCGAGGGCATCGCCCAATTCCTCGCCGCCTCCTGAGGTTTCGCCCTCTTCGGGGTTCGGGGTGCCCCGGGGTGTCCTTTGCCGCCTGCGGCTTTCGCCCTGCCTGGTCGCGCAGTTCCCCGCGCCCCTTGCGGGTTCCGGGGTGCTCCCTGGCCGCCGTTGCCGGGTGCGCCGCCGTCGTGGTTGTTCGCGCAGTTCCTCGCGCCCCTGGCGG
>WRCZ01000100.1 GCA_009783685.1 Actinomycetes bacterium | reverse complement strand
CGACGTCAAGCTGGAGACCGGTCGCACCCACCAGATCCGCGTCCACATGTCCGCCCACCGGCACCCGTGCGTCGGCGACCTGACCTACGGCGCCGACCCGACGCTCGCCAAGCGGCTCGGCCTCACCCGCCAGTGGCTGCACGCGGTGCGGCTCGGCTTCGAGCACCCCGCGGACGGCTCGTGGGTGGAGTTCGAGTCCGCGTACCCGGCGGACCTGCAGCACGCCCTGGACACCGTCCGGGCGGACAGCCAGTGAGCGGCGGCGCGGCCCCGGTGCGGGTCGTCGCCGCCGACGACCCGGACGCCATGGCCGCGGTCCACGCCATCCGCCACGAGGTCTTCGTGGTCGAGCAGGACGTCCCGGCCGACCTGGAGTGGGACGGCAAGGACGCCCGGGCGGTGCACGTGCTGGCGGACGGGGTGGGCACCGGCCGGCTGCTGCTCGGCGAGGACGCGGCGGGGAAGAACGGCGGCGACCCCGGGCTCGCCGTCCTCGGCCGGCTCGCCGTGCTGCGCAGCGCGCGCGGCGGCGGCCACGGCGCCCGGCTGGTGCGCGCGCTGGAGGACGAGGCCCGCCGGCTGGGTCTGGACGGGGTGTACCTGGAGGCGCAGGTGCACGCGATCCCGTTCTACGAGAAGCTCGGATATGCCGCATACGGCCCCGAGTTCCAGGACGCGGGCATTCCACATCGGGCAATGAAGCGGACATTCGTGACAATCTGACGGCGTGGATCAGCTCACGCTCTTCTTCTCGCTCATGCTCCTGGCCATCGTCATGGTGCCGCTGGGCGATCGGATCGCGCTGCCCTCGCCGGTGCTGATGACGCTCTGCGGCGGAGTGCTGGCGCTGATCCCGCAGGTGCCCAACGTCCGGATCAACCCGGGCCTGATCCTGCCGCTGCTGCTGCCGCCCCTGCTCTACGCGGCCGCCCAGCGCACCTCCTGGCGGCAGTTCGCGGCCAACCGGCGGGCCATCTTCCTGCTCGCCGTGGCGCTGGTGTTCGTCACCATGGCCGCGGTGGCGGCGGTCGCCGACGCGGTGGTGCCCGGCATCACGCTGGCCGCCGCGTTCGCCCTGGGCGCCCTGGTCGCCCCGCCCGACCCGGTGGCCGCGACCGCGGTCGCCGGATCGCTGGGCCTGCCGCGCCGCATGATCTCCATCCTGGAGGGCGAGGGCCTGTTCAACGACGTCACCGCCATCGTGCTCTACCACGTGGCGGTCGCCGCCGCGGTCTCCGGGGAGTTCTCGCTGGGGCACGCGGCGTTGGAGCTGCTGCTGTCCGCCGTGGTCGCGGTGGTCGTCGGCCTGATCCTCGGCTGGGGCGCCAACAAGCTGATGAGCGTGGTCGGCGACCCCACCCTGCAGGTCGGGCTGTCGCTGCTGGTGCCGTTCGCGTCGTACGCGCTCGCCGAGGAGTTCCACGGCTCGGGGGTGCTGGCGGTGCTCACCACCGCGCTCTACCTGGCGGAACACGCCTTCGAGGCCGACGATGTGACGGCCCGGCTGGCCGGCAACACCTTCTGGGAGATCATCGACACCCTGGTCACCGGCGTGGCGTTCGGGCTGATCGGCCTGGAACTGCACCAGGTGTTCAGCGTCGGCCGGGGCAACTGGGGGCCGATGCTCCAGCACGCCGCCCTGATCGTCGCGGTGGTCGTCGGCGTGCGGCTGCTCTACCTGCTGCCGGCCGCCTGGTTCGCCAAACGGCTGCACAAGGTCCGGGACATGGACGAGGACATCCCGCTGACCTGGCGGGAGACGGTGATCATGTGGTGGGCGGGGATGCGCGGGGTGGCGTCGGTCGCCCTGGCGCTGGCCGTGCCGCTGCGCACCGACCACCACACGCCGTTCCCGGCCCGCCCCGAACTGCTGTTCATCGCCTTCGCGGTGGTGCTCGCCACCCTCGTCGTCCAGGGGCTGACCCTGCCATGGCTGGTGAGGCGGCTCGACGTCGGCGCCGACACCAAGCTGGAGCACGACCAGGAGCACGAGCTGGCGCTGCGGGCGATGAAGGCGGCCAGGACCCGGCTGAAGGAGATCGAGCACGCCGAGACGCTCGACGAGGACCTCGCCGAGATGCTGCACCACCGCGCGGTCGAGGTCGGCGCCCGCATCTCGCCCGACATCCTGGACGACGAGCGCCGGGAGAGCCACGGCCGACGGATCAAGCGCCTGCGGGAACTGCGCCGCATCCAGGAGGACATGCTCTCCGCGGCCCGCCACGAGGTGCTGTCCGCGCGCAGCGAGCCGGGCAGCGACCCGGAGATCGTCGACCGGGTGCTGCGGTCGCTGGACCTGCGCTCGATGCGCGGCTGACGGCACTGCCGGAACGCCCTCCGGGCCGCGCTTCCCCAACGCCCGCCTACTCGCAGTGCCGGGCAGCCCCGCCAAGCGGCCCTGCCGGGGCGTCAGCGGGCCCCGGGCCCCGGCCCGAGGTCCTGGGACTCCGGCATCGGCGTCGCGTCCCGGTTCGCGCCCTCGTGCGTGATGCCGGGCGCGGGCGCGGTGCTGACCCGCGGCAGCGCGTACGGGTGCTCGCAGCGCACCCAGTCGATGAGCTGCTCGCGGACGATGCAGCGCAGCGTGAAGACGTCGCCGGCGTCCTTGGCGGTGAGCAGCGCGCGCAGCTGGATGGTGGTCGGCGTGGTGTCGATCACCACCAGCCCCCAGGCCCTGCGGTCCCACTCCGTGGTCTGCTCCAGGATCTCCAGCAGCCGCTTGCGCATCAGGTCCACCGGCGCCGCGTGGTCCAGGTGCAGGAAGACCGTGCCGGTCATCCGCGGGTCGGCGCGCGACCAGTTCTCGAACGGCTTGCTGGTGAAGTACGACACCGGCATGGTGATGCGCCGCTCGTCCCAGGTGCGCACGCTCAGGAACGTCAGCGTGATCTCCTCGACCTCGCCCCACTCGCCGTCGACCACCACCGTGTCGCCGATCCGCACCATGTCGCCGAAGGCGATCTGCAGCCCGGCGAACAGGTTGCTCAGCGTGGACTGCGCGGCCACACCGGCGACGATGCCGATGATGCCCGCGGAGGCCAGCACCGAGGCCCCCACCGTGCGCATCTCCGGGAACGTGAACAGCATCGACGCCACGGCGATGACCCCGACGACCGCGGTGAACACCCGCTGGATCAGGGTCAGCTGGGTGCGCAGCCGGCGTATCTTCGGCACGCTCCTGGACGTCGCGGCATAGCGGGCGTACGAGGAGTCGATGACCGCGGCGGCCACCCGGACCACCAGCCAGGCCGTCGCCGCGATCAGCGCCAGCGTCAGGCCCTGGCCCACCGCCCCCGGATGCCCGTGGGCGACGTGCGCGGTCGGGAACGCGCCGCGCAGCACCGCGGCGCACAGCACCACCTGCAGCGGCAGCCGGCAGCGCCGCAGCTGGTCCCACAGCGGCGTCTCCGGGTGCCGGGCGTCCACCGTGCGCAGGGCCCGGTCGACCACCCAGCCCACCGCGAGGGTCAGCGCGATCGCCGACCCGAGGACGACCAGCGGCCGCAGTGCGCTCTCCATGCTGCTTCTCCCTCGGTCTTCCTCATGTCGCCTTGCGGGCGCCGCCCGCACTACCTGGCACGATGGTCGCGTACCCGAGGCCAGAGAGGGCAGCCCTGTGACGATCGTCCTGTTCCACTCCATGTACGGGCTGCGGCCCGCCGTGCTCGCGGCCGCGGACCGCCTGCGCGCCGCGGGCCACGAGGTGCACACCCCCGACCTGTTCGACGGGCGCACCGCGGACGACGCCGAGGAGGGCATGCGGATCAAGGACGAGATCGGCCGGGACGAGCTGCTGCGCCGGGCCGTCGCCGCGGCCGCGCCCCACTCCCAGCAGGGCCTGGTCTACGCCGGGTTCTCGCTCGGCGGCTCCGTCGCGCAGAACCTGGCACTCGGCGACCAGCGGGCCCGCGGGCTGCTCCTGCTGCACGGCACCTCCGACATCGCCGACGACGCGGCCACCGACATGCCGGTGCAGCTGCACGTCGCCGACCCCGACCCGTTCGAGCCCGACGACTGGCTGAACGCCTGGTACCTGCGGATGCGCAAGGCCGGCGCCGACGTCGAGGTGCACCGCTACCGGGGCGCCGGCCACCTCTACACCGACCCGGACCTGCCGGACTACGACGCCGAGGCCGCCGAGCGGACCTGGGCGATCGCGCTGGACTTCCTCGCGGACCTCTAGCACGCGGCCGGGGTGCCGGGCCTCCTCGGACGCCCGGCACCCGAGGAGGCCCCGCCGGAGGCTACTTGGTGAGTCCGGCCTCGATCGACGACATCACCTGCGCCGAGGGAATCCCCGCGACCTGGATGTCCTTGTTGTTGAGCTTGACGGTCGGCGTCGAGTCGACGCCGCTGCTGTCGAACGACTTGCTCATCGTCAGCGCCCACTTGTCGAACGTGCCGTTCTTCACCGCGTCGGAGAACTTGGCGTTGTTCTTCAGCGCCGGGATCTTCTGCGCCAGCTCGATCAGGTGGTCGGCGTTGTTGAACTCGTCCTTCTTCTCGTCCGGGTGGACGGCCTTGGAGTAGAGCAGCGTGTGGTACTGCTCGAAGGCGTCCACCGAGACGTTCAGCGCCGCGCCCAGCGCGCTCAGCGCCTTCTTCGAGCCGGAGCCGCCCTGGCCGGCGTCGAGGAACGTGCCGAAGGTGTACTGGATCTTGTACTTGCCGTCCTTGGCGCCCTGCAGCACCGCGGAGCCCGCCTCCTGCTCGTAGGCGGCGCAGATCGGGCAGCGCATGTCCTCGAACTCGTGCAGGGTGTTCTTGTTGTTCTTGTCGCCGATGGTCAGCGTGGTGCCGTCGGTGCCGTCGGTGTTGGCCGGCTTCACCAGCGTCTTCTTCGCCGCCGCCGACCAGTAGCCGGGCTTGTTCGCCTGGTTGACGGCGACCGCGACGCCGCCGGCCACGCCCAGCACGACGACGATGCCGACGCCGACGAAGACCTGCCGGCGGATCTTCGCGCGCTTGGCCTCCTTCTCGCGCTGGAGGCGCAGGCGCTCGCGGGCGGCGGCCTTGCTGGCCTTGCTGTTCCTGGTGCTCATGGTGGGTTCTCCTGGGTACGCGTGGATGTGGGGGAGTGCTCGGTGCGGTCAGAGGAAGACCGGCGCGGGCGGACCACGGCGTACGACGGCGTGCAGCAGGGACCGGGCGGACAGCGCTCCGGGGGCGGGCGGCGCGGCGGCCGGGCGGACCCGGCCGGGCAGCGCGGCGGCGCGGCGGACGGCGGCCGCGGCGAACAGCAGCGGGCGGAAGGCCGCGGCGCCGGCGGCGCGCAGCATCCGCTGCAGGGCCGCCTCGCCGCGCCGCAGCCACCAGGAGGCCAGCAGGCCGACCGAGACGTGCGCGGCCAGCAGCAGCCAGGGCAGGGCGGTCGACGGCATCTGCGCGGCGGGCGCCGCCCCGGCGACACCGGGAAGGTGGCTCCCGGCCGGGGCCCCGTGGCAGATCACCGCCTCGTGGAAGGAGCGCCAGGAGCCGGTCACCGGCCCGCCGGAGGGGCCGTAGCACAGGCGCTGACCGGAGGTGAACCAGGTGTCCACGGCGAGTTCCAGCGGGACCATCAGCGCGGCGATCAGCCGGAAGCCGCACTCGCGGCGGCCGGCCACCAGGTAGGCCACGCCGAAGACCGCCGCGAAGGCGGCGGCCACCACCGCGGGCGGCAGCGGCTCGCGGGACATCAGCACATGGGAGGTGGAGGAGAGGGTGACGCAGAGCGCGGCGAAGAGGGCAGCACGAAGCACCCCGTGCCGCGGCCGTATCTCCTCCATGGCGACAGAGTGTGCCATGGGCGGGCGTATGTGTGGCCTAAAGGTTCGGGCAACCCTTGAGGACGGTTCGGGGAACGGTCCGGGCCCGGCTGTCGTACCCGGGTCGTAGAGTGGCCATCACCGCCAGGAATGCCCGCCCGTCCGCCCGCTCCCGCCGGAGGTGTCGCTCCCCGTGACCGACCAGCCCTTCACTCACCTGCACGTCCACACCCAGTACTCGCTGCTGGACGGCGCGGCGAGACTGAAGGACATGTTCAAGGCGTGCAACGAGATGGAGATGACCCATGTCGCCATCACCGACCACGGCAACCTCCACGGCGCCTACGACTTCTTCCACCAGGCACAGGCGGCCGGCGTCACCCCGGTGATGGGCATCGAGGCGTACCTGGCGCCCGAGTCGCGGCGGTACGCCAAGCCCGTCAAGTGGGGCGCCCCGCACCAGAAGAACGACGACGTCTCCGGTGCCGGCGCGTACACCCACATGACCATCTGGGCGCGGAACAAGACCGGCCTGCACAACCTCTTCCGGGCCCAGTCCCGCGCGTCCTTCGAGGGCTACTTCCGCAAGCCCCGGATGGACCGCGAGCTGCTCAGCGAGTACGCCGAGGGCCTGATGGGCACCACCGGCTGCCCGTCCGGCGAGGTCTCCACCAAGATCCGGCTCGGGCAGATGGACGAGGCGCTGAAGGCGGCCGGCGAGTACCAGGACATCTTCGGCAAGGAGAACTTCTTCGTCGAGATCATGGACCACGGCATCGACATCGACACCCGGGCCCGCGCGGGCCTGGAGGAGATCGCCAGGAAGCTCAAGGCGCCGTTCGTGGTCACCAACGACTCGCACTACACGTACGCGCAGGAGGCGTCGGCGCACGACACCCTGCTGTGCATCCAGACCGGCTCGAACATGTCCGACCCCGACCGGTTCAAGTTCGACGGCTCCGGCTACTACCTGAAGTCCGCCGCCGAGATGTACGCGATCGACTCGTCCGACGCCTGGCAGGAGGGCTGCCGCAACACGCAGCTGCTGATCGCCGACCGGGTCGACACCGAGGGCATGTTCCAGTTCAAGAACCTGATGCCCAAGTTCGACGTCCCCGAGGGCTACGACGAGGTGTCCTGGTTCCGCGAGGAGGTCGCCCGCGGTATGGCCCGGCGCTTCCCCGGCGGCATCCCCGAGGACCGGCAGAAGCTCGCCGAGTACGAGATGGACACCATCATCCAGATGGGGTTCCCCGGCTACTTCCTGGTCGTCGCCGACTTCATCATGTGGGCGAAGAACAACGGCATCGCGGTCGGTCCGGGCCGCGGCTCCGCGGCCGGCTCGATCGTCGCCTACGCGATGGGCATCACCGACCTCGACCCGGTCCCGCACGGCCTGATCTTCGAGCGCTTCCTCAACCCCGAGCGCATCTCCATGCCCGACGTCGACATCGACTTCGACGAGCGCAGGCGCGGCGAGGTCATCCGCTACGTCACCGAGAAGTACGGCTCCGACAAGGTCGCCCAGATCGCCACCTACGGCACCATCAAGGCCAAGGCCGCGATCAAGGACTCGGCCCGCGTGCTCGGTTACCCCTTCTCCATGGGCGACCGGATCACCAAGGCGATGCCCGCGGACGTCCTCGGCAAGGGCATCCCGCTGTCCGGCATCACCGACAAGGACCACCCGCGCTACAGCGAGGCCGGCGAGGTCCGCTCGATGTACGAGAACGAGCCGGACGTCACCAAGGTGATCGACTCCGCGCGCGGCATCGAGGGCCTGGTGCGGCAGATGGGCGTGCACGCGGCCGGCGTGATCATGTCGTCCGAGTCGCTGATCGACCACGTGCCGATCTTCTCGCCGAAGAACGACGGCGCGGTCGTCACGCAGTGGGACTACCCGAGCTGCGAGTCGCTCGGCCTGCTGAAGATGGACTTCCTCGGCCTGCGCAACCTGACGATCATGGACGACGCGGTCAAGTCCATCAAGGCCAACAAGGGCATCGACATCGACCTGCTCGGCCTGCCGCTGGACGACCCCAACACCTACGCGCTGCTCAGCCGCGGCGACACCCTGGGCGTCTTCCAGTTCGACGGCGGGCCCATGCGCTCCCTGCTGCGCATGATGAAGCCCGACAACTTCGAGGACATCTCCGCCGTCTCGGCCCTGTACCGCCCGGGCCCGATGGGCATGAACTCGCACATCAACTACGCGCTGCGCAAGAACAAGCAGCAGGAGATCACCCCGATCCACCCCGAGCTGGAAGAGCCGCTCAAGGAAGTCCTGGACATCACCTACGGCCTGATCGTCTATCAGGAGCAGGTGCAGAAGGCCGCCCAGGTGCTCGCCGGCTACTCGCTCGGCCAGGCCGACCTGCTGCGCCGCGCGATGGGCAAGAAGAAGAAGGAGGTCCTCGACAAGGAGTTCATCCCCTTCCAGGCGGGCATGCGGGAGCGGGGCTACTCCGACCAGGCCATCCAGGCCGTGTGGGACGTGCTGGTCCCCTTCGCCGGCTACGCCTTCAACAAGGCCCACTCCGCGGCCTACGGGCTGGTGTCGTACTGGACCGCGTACCTCAAGGCGAACTACCCGGCCGAGTACATGGCGGGCCTGCTCACCTCGGTGAAGGACGACAAGGACAAGATGGCGCTCTATCTCAACGAGTGCCGCCGGATGGGCATCAAGGTGCTGCCCCCGGACGTCAACGAGTCCAACGCCAACTTCACGCCGAGCGGCGACGACACGATCGTCTTCGGGCTCACCGCGGTGCGCAACGTCGGCACCAACGTGGTCGATTCCATCGTCAAGTGCCGCAAGTCCAAGGGGCGTTACGGCTCGTTCCCGGACTTCCTCGACAAGGTCGAGGTGGTGGTCTGCAACAAGCGGACCGTCGAGTCGCTGATCAAGGCCGGCGCGTTCGACGTGATGCAGCACACCCGGCGCGGTCTGACCGAGCACTTCGAGTCGATGATCGACAACGTGGTGCAGGTCAAACGCAAGGAGGCCGAGGGCCAGTTCGACCTGTTCGGCGGGATGGGCGGGGACGACGGCGACGACGGCCCGGCGTTCGGCATGGACGTGGTCTTCTCCGACATCGAGTGGGACAAGACCTATCTGCTGGCCCAGGAGCGCGAGATGCTCGGGCTCTACGTCTCCGACCACCCGCTGTTCGGCATCGAGCACATCCTCAACGACAAGACGGACGCGGCCATCGCCGCGCTGGCCGGCGACTACTCCGACGGCGCGATCGTCACCATCGGCGGCATCATCTCCGGCCTGCAGCGCAAGATGACCAAGCAGGGCAACGCGTGGGCGATCGCCACCGTGGAGGACCTGGCGGGCTCGGTGGACTGCATGTTCTTCCCGGCGACCTACCAGCTGGTGTCCACCCAACTCGTCGAGGACGCCGTGGTGTTCGTCAAGGGCCGGCTCGACAAGCGGGAGGACGTGCCGCGGCTGGTCGCGATGGAGCTGATGGTGCCCGACCTGTCGGACGTCGGCGCCAACGCGCCCGTGGTGCTGTCCATTCCGACGGTCAAGGTGACCCCGCCGCTGGTGGCCAGGCTCGGCGAGGTGCTGGACAGCCACAAGGGCAACACCGAGGTGCGGGTGCGGCTTCAGGGCGCCAGGTCCACCACCGTGCTGCGGCTCGACCGGCACCGGGTGACCGCGGACCCGTCGCTGTTCGGCGACCTCAAGGCCCTGCTGGGACCGGCCTGCTTGGGCGCGGGGCAGCAGGCGGGCTGACCGCGTCCCGGCGGCCCGCCGGGAACACGAACGCGGGGGCGCCCCGGAAGGGGCACCCCCGCGCGTGTGAGAAGTGCGGGTGCGGCGCGATCAGTTGTGGCCGAACCGCTTCTGCTGCTTGCGCGAGACCTGCGTCGAGGTCGGCATGCCGTGCTCCTCGGCCACCGCGGTCTTCGTGTGCTCCTGGCCCTCCATGGCCGGGTCGGACCGCTGGTCGTGCTGCTCACGCTGCCGGTTCTGGTTCTTGTTCTTAGCCACGATCGTGCCTTCCTAGTGTGGGGATTGTTGGCCGATGGGCCGCCATCAGATTTGCACGCCGGGACAAAGCGCGCATTTCGGGCAGTTGGCGATGGTGAACGCTCCGTGACGGTGACCGCCGCCACGCCGAAGATCGGTTTCGCGGCCATAACCCCCGGGAATTCGGGCAGACTCGGGGGAAATCACAGGCAGAGCCCTGGATGAACTCACCGGGGGGCGACCGGAAGAGGTGCGACATGGATCGCTGCGTCGTCCTGGTGGACGCCGGATACCTGCTGGGCGCAGCGGCAAGTCTGCTGGCCGGCGAACCCTCCCGGTCCTCGATCCTGGTGGATCATGCCGCCGTGGTCGCTGGCCTGCGTGAACGCGCGGAAAAGGAGACCGGGCAGCCGCTGCTGCGGATCTACTGGTTCGACGGAGCGCCCGACCGGGTTCCGCAACCCGAGCACCGCAGACTGAGAGTGATGCCCCGCGTGACCGTGCGGCTCGGGGCGCTCACCCGGACGGACGGCCGCTGGGCGCAGAAAGGCGTCGACGCTGCTATGCACGCCGAGCTGTCGGAACTGGCCCGCAACCGCGCCTGCTCCGACATCGTGCTGGTCACCGGTGACGGCGACCTGCTGCCCGGCATGATGTCCGCCAAGGAGCACGGCGTCGCGGTCCACCTGTGGGCGGTGCAGGCCGCCGACGGCGACTACAACCAGTCCGAGGACCTGGTCGCCGAGGCCGACGAGCGCCGGGTGCTGGACCGGGAGTGGATCACCGCCGCGATCCGCGCCCGGGACGCCGCCGGCGTCTGCGCGCCGGTCGGCACCCGTCCCGAGTTCGGGCCGGAGATCGCCGCGATCCTCGCCGCTCCGCTGCCGGAGTCCGCGCCCAGGACCGGCCCGGAGGCCGCCCCGGCCGAGCCCGCGCACCCGGCGAAGAACGGGTCCGCGCCCGCCCCCGCGGGCCCGCCGCCGCACCACAAGGGCGTCCCCACCCCCAAGGACGTCGCCGACCTCGGCCGGTCCCACACCGCGCCGCAGCAGCCGGTGGCCGGCGCCACCCTGCGCTGGTCCTCCGACAAGGGCTGGACCGACCGCGGCTCCGACCAGGCCGACACCAGCGGGCTGCCCACCCTCGCCCAGCTGACCACCGCCGAGCAGCGCTGGGCCGACCGGGAGGCGGACATCACCGCGGTCAGCGGCGACCCGTACGAGGTGGGCCAGGTCTTCGCCCGCCGCTGGATCGCCCGGGTGGCCGATCCGGCGCAGCGCCAGCAGCTGCCCGCGCACTACCCGCGGGTCCCGCACCGCATCGACGGCGAGCTGCTGCGGTACGCCGCCCGGTTCGGGCTGCTGGCCCACAAGGACGACCAGATCGACGAGCACGACCGCTACGCGATCCGGGCCGGGTTCTGGCGCGAGTTCGGCATCCGCGGGCCCGGCGCCCCCACGCCCGAGGACTGACCCCGCGAAAGCTGACCCGGCCCGGGCCGGAGGCGCCCGGAGGGGCCGCCGGCCGGGCCGTCGGGCCACGCGCCGTGCCGGCCACCCCGTTTGGCCGGGCCGGCGGCGCTACGCGTACTCTCGATGTTCGTGAGTACGGGCACGGAGGAGACGGCGGCCCCCACGGTCGCCACCGCCCGCGATGCGGTGTGCACCGTGCGCGGTCTCGTCAGGACGTACCGGGCCGGCCGCAACCCCGGCCGGCCGTCGCTGCGGCGCGGCCGCGAGGCCGCCCCGGCCCCGGTGCGCGCCAACGACGGCGTGGACCTCGACGTCCACCGCGGCGAGCTGTTCGGCATCCTCGGCCCCAACGGCGCCGGCAAGACCACCCTGGTCCGCCAGCTGACCGGGCTGCTGCGCCCCGACGCCGGCACCATCCACCTGCTCGGCCACGACCTGGTCCGGCACCCCGACCGCGCGGCCCGGCTGATCGGCTACCTCGGCCAGGAGAGCACCGCGCTCGACGAGCTGACCGTGGCGCTGGCCGCCGAGACCACCGCCCGGCTGCGCGGCCTGGACGCTCCCGCCGCCCGCGCCGCGCGCGACGCCGTCCTCGACGAGCTGGGCCTGGCCCCGCTCGCCGGCCGCCCGCTCAAGCGCCTGTCCGGCGGCGAGCGCCGGCTCGCCTGCTTCGCCACCGCCCTGGTCGGCGAGCGCCCCGTACTGGTGCTCGACGAGCCGACCACCGGCATGGACCCGGTCGCCCGGCGCGCGGTGTGGGCCGCGGTGGACCGGCGCAGGACCGCCCACGGCACCACCGTGCTGCTGGTCACCCACAACGTGATCGAGGCCGAGACCGTGCTCGACCGGGTCGCCGTGCTCGACCAGGGCCGGGTGATCGCCTGCGACACCCCGGCCGCGCTGCGCGCCCTGGTCGCCGACGAGGTGCGGCTGGACCTGGTGTGGCGGCAGGAGGCCCCGCTGGGCGTCCCCGCCGTCGCCGCCCTCCAGCCGCTCGCCGAGATCGCCGGCCGCCGCTGGACGCTGCGGCTGCCGCAGGACCGCGCGCGGGCCGCCGTGGCCGAGGTCACCGGGGGACCGGCGTTCGCCGCCCTCGACGACTTCACCCTGGCCGTGCCCAGCCTGGAGGACGTCTACCTCGCGCTCGGCGGGCGCGGCACGGGACTGGTGAAGGCATGACCGTCGTCCAGGCCGGCCCCGAGCGGGCCACCGCCACCGCGGCCCCGCTGGCCCCCCGCGCCGGGCTGTGGCCGTCGCTGGCCGCGGTCTACCGCGCCCAGCTCTCCCGGGCCCGGGTCGCCCGCATCCCGCTGCTGTTCGTGGCCACGTTCCAGTCCATCGGGATCATGATCATGATGCGCGGCGTGGTCCACGCGGGTGACGGCGAGGCGGCCCGGTCCGTCGTCGCCGGCTCCAGCGTGCTGGTCGTCGCCTTCGTCGCGCTCAACCTGCTCGCCCAGTACTTCGGGCAGCTGCGCGCCTCCGGGGGCCTGGACCACTACGCGACGCTGCCGGTCCCGCCCGCGTCGGTGGTGCTCGGCACGGCCGGCGCCTACGCGTCGTTCACCGTGCCCGGCACCCTGGTCACCGCGATCACCGGCTGCCTGCTGTTCCACCTCACGCTCGCCGGGCTGTGGGTGCTGCTCCTGGTGATCCCGCTGGCCGGCGCGGCCCTGTCCGGGCTGGGCGCCGCCCTGGGGCTGCTCGCGCCGCGGCAGGAGATCGCCACCCTGCTCGGGCAGCTCGGCATGTCCGCGGCCCTGCTGCTCGGCGTGCTGCCCGCCTCGCACATGCCGGTACCGATCCGCTGGGTCCGCGACGTGCTGCCGTCCACGTACGGCGTGGAGGCGTTCGCCCGCACCCTGGGCGGTTCAGGGTCCACCCACTGGGCCGCGGTCGCCGCCGATCTGTGCGTCTGCGGGGCCGTGGGCGTGCTCTCGCTGGCGCTCGCCACCCGCGCCTACCGCAGGGCCGCCTGCCGGTGACCCCGGCGATTCGCCCGATAGCGCGATTGACAGGCAGACCTGGCACGATGGGCAGGTGACCGCACCCCTGACTCCGCACGATCAGCCACAGTTCCCGCCGTACCCGGCCGACGGGTCCGGAACGGGCGGGACCGACGGCGACAAGGAACCGCTGCGGACCGAGATCGCCAGGGGCGCGCTGATCGCCCTGCTCGTCGCGGTGTGCGGTGT
>WRCZ01000099.1 GCA_009783685.1 Actinomycetes bacterium | reverse complement strand
TGGCGCGCGGCGCCACCGTCCACCACGACGGGCTCACCTTCACCTGGCCGGACACCGCCTCGGGCGCGCCCGACAACGTCATCGCGACCGGCCAGACGATCGCTCTCGACGGATCGGGCAGCAGGCTCGGCTTCCTCGCCGCCGGCAGCAGCTCCTCGCTGTCCGGCACCGGCACCGTCCACTACACCAACGGGACGACCGGCGCATTCCCGCTGGAGGTCGAGAACTACTGGCAGGCGCCGGTGGACGGCAACGAGACCGTGGCCGTCACCCCGTACTGCAACTCCAAGGGCACCGAGGGCCGCCCCCGCGGCCAGCGGCAGCAGCAGCTCTACGTCCTGTACACGAAAGCACCGATCGAGGCGGGCAAGAAGGTCGCGGCGGTCACGCTGCCGGCCGGCTCCTTCGGCTCCGGCCGGATCACCGCGATGCACGTCTTCGCCACAGCCATCGGATAAGGGAGAAACACGCACATGGCAACGCTCAGCACCCGCAGACGGGCGCTCCCGGTACTCGCGGGCGTCGTGGCCCTCGGCCTGCTCGGCACGGCCTGCGGCGGCGGCTCGTCGGACGGCGGCAGCGGCGGGAAGACCACCATCACCTTCGCCAACTGGGCCGACACCGAGCCCGCCACCCAGGCCGGACTGCGCAAGCTCATCGGCGCGTTCGAGCAGGCCCACCCGGACATCAAGGTCAAGAGCCAGCCGATCTCGTTCACCGACATCGAGCAGCGGCTGCTGCTCCAGGTCCGCTCGGGCAACGCGCCCGACGTCGCGGAACTCGCCGGCAACGACACCTTCGCCACCGCCGAGACCCAGGCCCTCCAGCCGCTGGACCAGCTCGCCGGATCCGCCTACGAGCAGTCGATCATCCCGGCGGAGCTGCAGCTCGGCAAGGTCGACGGCAAGCTCGTCGCCGTCCCGTGGACGGTCGGGCCGGTCGGGCTCTGGTACAACAAGAAGGTCCTCAAGGACGCCGGCGTCGACCCGGCCGTGCCGCCCACCACCTGGGACGAGCTGCTCGCCGACGCCAAGGCGGTGCACGAGAAGAACCCCAAGACCATCGCGCTGGGCCTGGACAGCACCGACCGCACCTTCGGCCTGGACACCAACTGGCCGATCATCAAGAGCTTCGGCGGCCAGCCCTTCCAGGGCTCCCAGGCCACCGCCTCCTCACCCGGCTTCACGGCCTACCTGGACTTCGTGCGGAAGATCGCCAGGAGCGGCTACACCCCGGTCAACCAGAAGGCGGGCTTCTTCCGGCAGCCCGCCGCCTCCGACCAGGTGGCGTTCACCGTGGACGGCCCCTACCTGAAGAGCGTCGTCCAGTCCACGGCCAAGCTGACGGACCAGCAGTTCTACGACACCTGGGGCGTGGCGCCGCTGCCCGCGGCGAGCGGGCAGCAGCACTACAGCGTGGCCACCGACCACCAGCTGGTGCTGTTCAAGAGCAGCAAGCACCAGCAGGCCGCCTGGGAGTTCATGAAGTTCCTGTCCACCTCGCCGGAGGGGATCCAGTACACGATCACGTCCGAGGGCTCGCTGCCGCCCGTCGCCCAGCCCGGCGGCGACGTGGCCGCCGCGCTGGACAACCCGGTCGCCAAGGCCTTCCGGGAACAGATCATCCCGCTCGTGACCAGGCCGGAGTGGGGCGCGACGTACGCCAAGGCGTACTCGCCCGTCATGGCCGCGGTGCAGAGCGCGATGACCGGCTCGCAGTCCACCGACGCGATAGCCTCCGGCCTCCAGTCGGACCTGAAGCCGGCGCTCCAGTGACCGTCGGCACCCCCGCGGCACCCACCGCACGGCCGCCCCGGCGCACGCGCCGCCGGGGCGGCCGGCCCTGGTTCGACTGGATGACCCTGCCCGCGGTGCTGATCCTCGGCGTCGTCATCGGATACCCCATCGTGCGGACGGTGCTGACGTCGTTCTACGACTACCCGCTGATCTCGCCGGGCCACCGCTACGTCGGCGCGCGCAACTACCACCGCCTGGCGTCGGACGCGGTGTTCTGGCAGGCCCTGCGCAACACCGCGGTCTACACCGCGGCGTCGGTGGCCGGCGCGATGCTCGCCGGTCTCGTGCTGGCGCTGGTCACCGAGCGGCTGCGCGGGCCGTGGCGGGTGCTGCGCGGCGCGCTGCTCACCCCGTGGGCGGTGCCGGTGATCGTCGTGGGGTTCCTCTTCCGCTTCATGTTCGACCAGCAGGGCGGTGTCGTCGACGCCGTGCTGATGCGCACCCACGCCACCGGCACGCCCGTGCCGTGGCTGACCGGCGGGCACTGGGCGATGACGTCGGTGATCGTCGCCAACGTGTGGTCGCAGGCGCCGTTCTTCCTGCTGGTGTTCACCGCGGCGCTCGGCGCGATCCCGGCGGAGGTCGTCGAGGCGGCCCGCATCGACCGGGCCGGCGGCTGGACGCTGCTGTACCGCATCAAGCTGCCGTACCTGCGGGACGCGGCGCTGGTCGGGGCCCTGCTGATGATCATCCAGAACTTCAACAACTTCCCGCTGATCTGGACGATGACCGAGGGAGGGCCGGCGTACAGCACCACCACGCTCGTGGTGTACGTGTACCGGCTGGCCTTCACCAGCTACGACCTGGGGTACGCGTCCGCCGTCGGCGCCGTGTGGCTGGTGCTGCTGCTCGCGGTCGCGGCCGGCTTCATCCGGGTCCTGAGAAGGAGGCCGGTGTGAGCGCCGAGAAGACATCCGACCGGACACCGGTCAAGGCCCCCGTCACGGCGGCCGGCTGGGCCACCCGCGCGGGAGTCGCGGTGATCGTCGCCCTGTTCGCGGTGTGGACGCTGTGGCCGCTGTACTGGATGGCCGTCACCTCGGTGAAGTCCCCGCTGGAGGCGACCAACCTCGAACCGACGCTGTGGCCGCACTCGTTCACCTGGGACAACTTCCGCGGGCTGTTCACCGGCAGCGTCCCGTTCGGCACGTACCTCTTCAACAGCTTCTTCACCGCCGCGATCTCGGCACTGGTGGCCGTGGTGGTGTCGACGCTGGCCGGATACAGCTTCTCCCGCGGCGGCCACCGGCTCACCGGGATCACCGGCCTGGCCGTGCTGGCGACGCAGATGCTGCCGCTGGTGGTCCTCATCGGTCCGCTGTACCTGCTGCTGCTCAAGGCGCACCTGCTGAACACCTATCTCGGGCTGATCATCGGCTACACGTCGTTCTCCATCCCGTTCGGCTCCTGGATGATGAAGGGCTTCTTCGACGCGCTGCCGCGCGAGATCGAGGAGGCCGCGCGGGTGGACGGCAACGGCCGGCTCGGCGTGCTGTTCCGGGTGGTGGTCCCGCTGTCGGTGCCGGGGCTGGTCGCCACCGGGGTGTTCGTCTTCATGAACACCTGGAACAACCTGCTCTACCCGCTGATCCTCACCAGCACCGACTCGCGGCAGACCCTTCCCGGCGGCCTGATGCAGAGCTTCAGCGGGACGTTCAAGACCGACTGGGGCGGCATGATGGCCGCCGCGCTCCTCACCAGCGTCCCGCTGGTCATCGCCTTCTTCGCCGTCCAGCGCTCCATGGTCCGCGGCCTGACCGCGGGCGCCTTCGCGGGCACCTGACCGTCCGGGCCCTGACCGCCTGGCACCTGACCGCCCGGCACCTGATCACCGCGCCCACGATGCGACGCACACGACCGCCGGCACCACCGCACACCTGAGAGTGGGAACCTTCCATGACAACCGAGGTCTCGTGGTTCGCGGCCCTCTGCGACGACGACTACGAATTCCTGGGCGTCCCCGACCCCGCCCTGCAGTCCAGTTGGGAGCACTGCCGCGGCATCGCGCTCGCCGCGGAGGAGGCCGGCTACGACAACCTGCTGCTGCCCTCCGGCTACACCATGGGCATCGACTCGCTCGCGTTCGCGGCGGGCATCGCCCCGTACCTGCGGCGGATCCAGCTGCTGCTCGCGGTCCGCATGGGCGAGACGTGGCCGCCCCAACTGGCCCGGCAGCTCGCCACGATCGACCAGATGCTCGGCGGCCGGCTCACCGTCAACATCATCTCCTCCGACCTGCCGGGACAGAACCTGCCCTCGGCCGACCGCTACCGCCGCACCGGCGAGATCATGCAGGTGCTCCGCGACCTGCTCGACGGCCGGCCGGTCGACTTCCACGGCGAGTTCGTCGACCTCACGGTCGAACCGCCGCGGCTGGCCCCCACGCCGGGCGGCTGCCCGCCGTTCTACTTCGGCGGCCTGTCGGAGGCCGCCCGCGAGGTCGCCGCACGGCACGCCGACGTGTTCCTGATGTGGCCCGACAGGCTGGCCGCCGTCGCGGACGTCGTCGCGGACATGCGGGCACGCGCCGCCCGCCACGGCCGCGAACTGCGGTTCGGCTTCCGCTCGCACGTGATCGTGCGCGCCACCGAGGACGAGGCGCGGGCCGCCGCCCGCCGGCTGGTCTCCCGGCTCGACGCGGACGCCGGCGAGCGCATCCGCGCCCGGTCGCTGGACACCACCTCCGCCGGAAACGCCCGGCAGGGCGAACTGCGCGCGTCCGCCGACGACGAGGGCTACGCCGAGCCGCACCTGTGGACCGGCATCGGCCGGGCCCGCTCCGGCGCCGGCGCCGCCCTCGTCGGCGACCCGGACCAGGTGCTCGCCAGGCTCCAGGCGTACGCGGCCCTCGGCATGGACGCGTTCGTCCTCTCCGGCTACCCGCACGCCGCCGAGGGCGACCTGTTCGCCCGGCACGTCCTGCCGAAGCTGCCCCACGGCCCGCTGCTTCCCCGCACCCCCGCAGCCGCCGCGAAGCGGTGAACTCCCGTAGCGGGCAAGGGCGTCCAGAGCCCGGAGGGCGTGCCGTGGTCAGGGCTGGAGTGCGGGCGGCAGTGGTGCCTGGTGCACGATGTGCAGCCGGGAGACGGCCCGGTTCAGTGCCACGTGCCGTGGTCAGGACCGGAGTGCGGGCGGCAGCGGTGTGCGGTGCACATGTGAAGCCGGGAGACGGCCCGGGTCAGCGCCACGTGCCGCGGTCAGGGCTGTAGCGCGGGCGGCAATCGGCGCGCGATGCGCGATGTGCGCCGGGAGACGACCAGGTTCAGTGCCACGTGCCGCGGTCAGGGCTGGAGTGCGGGCGGCAGTGGTGCGTGGTGCACGATGTGCAGCCGGGAGACGGCCCGGGTAAGCGCCACGTACAGGCGGTTCAGCCCGCGCGGCTCGGCCCCGACGATGGCCGACGGCTCGACGAGCACGACATGGTCGTACTCCAGTCCCTTGGCCATGGACGCCGGCACCACGGTGACGCGGGCACCGGCGGTGCCGGGGCCCGAGGCCGCGATCCCGGCCGCGGCGAGCGCGCGGTCGAGCCCCGGTACGCCGGCGTCGGCGGCGATGACGCCGATGGATCCCTCGTGCTCCAGTGCCGCGCGCACGGCCGCGACCGTCGCGGCGGCCGTGTCGCCGGTCGCCTCGATCCGCACCTGTCCGTCGCGGCGCAGCGAGCGGGCGGGCGGCACGTCCGCGTCGAGATGGGCCAGCAGGCGGTTGGCGAGCCGGGCGACGGCGCCGGGCACGCGGAATCCCGTGGTGAGCGGGGTGACGATCGCGTCGGGCTTCCCGAGGTGGACGAGGAAGGCGGGCCAGTCGCGCGCGGCCCAGGGCGCGGTGCCCTGCGCGAGGTCCCCGAGGACGGTGACGGAGCCGAAGGGCGAGCGGCGGGCGACGGCCCGGCACTGCATCGGGGACAGGTCCTGTGCCTCGTCGACCACCACGTGCCCGTAGCCGGCCGGTCGTTCGATCAGGCCGGCGAGTTCGTCGAGAAGGACGAGGTCGGCCGCCGACCAGCGGGCCGACCTGGCCGAGCGCGGCGGCCGGCGCCACCGGAGGGCCTGTTGCTCCTCCCCGTCCAGCACGCCTTCGGCGGCCGCGGCCAGGGACTCCGGGTGGGAGAGCAGCCCGGCGAGGACGTCCTCGGGGTTCACGGCGGGCCACACGGCGTCGAGCGCGGCGGTGACCGGGCGCGCCCGGGAGACCTTCCGCAGCCAGGTGCCGCCGCGGGGCCCGCCGCGGCGCTCCGCCTGCTGCCGGACGGCGCCGACGATGCGGGCACGGACGCGCTCGCGCCCCACGGCGTACGCGGGTTCCTCGGTGCGCACGTCCCGGACGATCCTCTCCAGCTCGTCCTCGGGCACCCGCCAGCGGGAGGAGCCGTCGGGCACCACCAGCGGCTGCGCCGCCCGCAGGCACACCCGCGCGTGGAGCGCGCGGCGCAGGACCTCGGCCATGCGGACGTCGTGCTTGACGGCGGCCGCGGTGTCGCCGTCGTGCGCCGTGACGGGGTGGCGGGCGATCTCGTCGTCGAGGGTGGACTGCCGCACCCCGGTCTCGCCGAGGGCTGGCAGCACCTCCGAAATGTAGGCCAGGAACGCCCGGTTGGGACCGAGGATCAGCATGCCGCCACGCTGGACACGCTGCGGATGGGTGTAGAGGAGGTAGGCGGCGCGGTGCAGCCCCACCGCGGTCTTGCCCGTGCCGGGGGCACCCTGGACGCAGAGGGAAGCGGCGGGATCCGCCAGCACGAGGTCGTCCTGCTCGGGCTGGATGGTGGCGGCGATGTCGCGCATGGGACCGATGCGGGGGCGCTCGATCTCGCTGGTGACGATGCCGCTCGGACGTGCCTCGCCGTCGAGGAGATGCTCGTCCTCCAGGCCGGTGAGGTCCGCCGAGTCGCCGCGGCTCGCGGGGGCCCAGCCGAAGCGGCGCCGGACCGCGACGCCTTGGGGGTCGCGGGCGCTCGCCTGGTAGAAGGCGCGCGCCACCGGGGCACGCCAGTCGACCACCAGCGGCGGGGCGGACGGATCGTCGGTGATACGCACCCGGCCGATGCGGTACTCCTGCCCGGCGTGCTCCCCGGCGGCCCGCGGGTCCCCGGTGAAGGTGAGACTCCCGAAGAAGAGCGGCCCCTCGGGCAGTTCCCGAAGTCCCTTGGCCTGGCTGCGCAACCGGTGGCCGAGCACTTCGGCGTCGGCGCCGGACGCGGAGGCGTCCTCGCCCACGACCACCTGCTCGTGCGCGCCGTCGACCATCGCTTTCAGCGCGGCGCGGCAAACGTCGTGGCAGGCGCGTTCCCGGGCCAGGGCATCGGTGAGTGCGGAGGGGGAGCGTGGCATGCCCTCACGATAATGCAACCGAGTAACGTTTTTTACTCGGTTTCGGAAAAGGGGCGGGTGAGGGCGGGCAGTCCGGCCTCCAACTGCGCGAACGCCACCCGGGCCACCGCCACCGCCTCGGGGTGGAGTGCGTCCGCGCTGCGTCCCGCGGCCATCTGCCGCCAGTTCTCCTGAGCGAGGACGCGCCGGACCGCGACGATCTGCGCGGCGGCGAGACGCGCCCGGACACCTCTGCCGGCCGCGTCGCCGCTCGCTTCGCCGGTCCCCTCGCCGGTCCCCTCGCCGAGGACGCCGGCAAGGACGTCGGCGAGGGCCGCCTCGTCCCGTTCCAGCAGCGTGTGCAGCCGCGCCACCAGCGCCGGCGTCCCGTACAGCAGCCGGTGGAAGGCGAGCACCCCGGCGTCGTCGTTCAACCCGGTCACCGCGTCGCGCCGGTCCAGCCCGTCCAGGAAGTGCCGCCGCAGTGCCTCCAGCGGGGAGCACCCCGGCGGGCGACCGGCGACCACCCTGCCGACCTCGCCCTCGTGGTCGGCCAGCCGGTGCAGGACCAGGTCCTCCTTGGCGGGGAAGTAGCGGAAGAGCGTCGGCTTGGAGACGTCGACGGCCGCTGCGACATCCGCGACGGTCACCTGCTCGTAGCCGTCGCGCAGGAAGAGCCCGATGGCCGTGTCCGACAGCCGCTGGTACATCTGCTGCTTCTTGCGCTCGCGCAGCCCGCCCACCTCGCCCATGGCAGGAAGCGTAGGCGGTGGCCGGCCTGGTCGAGACACGCCTCCTCGGCGGCCTCCCGGCTCAGCCGCGGTGGCGGACCCGGAAGCGGGCCGGATCCGCCGGGTCCCGGTCGACGACCTGCACGGGCGGCCAGGCCCACTGCCACACGCCGATGCCCGGAACGCGGCGGAACCGGATCCGCCCCCGGGTGCCCTCGACGGCCACCCGCGGCCAGGCATCGGCGATCCCCGCCCGGTCCGCGCCCTGCGCGCGCAGCAGTTCGGCGAGGACGGCCACCGTGTCGTAGCCCTCGAAGGCGACGAAGGACGGCTCCTCGGCCAGCTGCTCGCGCAGCGCCGCGTCGACCCGGGCGCCGAGCGGTCCGAAACCCTCGGGCAGGTAGCGCAGGAACGGGACCTCGGCGCCGTCCGTGCCCAGCAGCCCCGCCCATCCTGCGAGCTCCGGCTGCCCGGCCGGAGCTCCGATCAGGACCCCGGCGAGGCGGGCGTCGCGGCGGACGGCCGTGACGATCGGCACCGCCGGCTCCGGGTGGCCGACCAGCAGCAGAAGGGCGGTCGCGCCACACTCGGCGAGCGCGTCGCACAGCGCGGCGGGCGTGAGCGCGCGCGTGTCGAGTTCGACGACGGTGCCGCCGCGGGGCGCGAGACGGTCCCGCAGGATGCCCGTCCCGGACGCCCAGTAGACGCTCGGCTGGGTCGCCACGGCGATGCGGCGGTGGCCCGCGTCGAGCAGGAAGTCCGCGTAGACCCGCCAGCCGTGGGACTGCGCGGGCGCGAGCCGCGCGACCCATCCGGTCGGCTGCTCGGTGAGCGCGTCGAGGACCGCGGACGAGCAGAGGAACGGCACGCCCAGGGCGTGGGCCCGGGCGGCGGCGGCGCGGGCGACGACGCTGTGGTACTCGCCGGCCAGCGCGGCCACACCCAGGCGCGCCAGTTCGTCGACGGCCTCCGCGGCGCGCTGCGGATCGGCCGCGGTGTCCCGGACCGCCAGCGCGAGCGGGCGCCCGCCGATCCCGCCTGCGGCGTTCACATCGCGGACCGCCAACTCCAGCCCGGCGAGCAGGTGCCGGCCTGCCTCGACCCAGCCGGGCGGCGTCAGCGGAGCGAGCGCGCCGATCAGGACGGGCGATCCGTCGGCCTGCTCCGCTCCCGGCGGCGGTGGCGCGTTCATGCGGTGGCGTCTCCCAGCCTCGATCCGGCGATCCGATGCGGCGTCCCCGCATTCTCGCCCAGCCTGGCCGAACCGGAGGACAGCGCCCCTGCCGTTGGGGGGTTTACCCCATCGTGGGGCGGTACGCGGCTGCGTACCGTCGCAGGTGTCCGCTCGATCCGACTCGCTCCACAACGGGGGAACGTCATGCGACGCCTGCACGCCCGCGTCCTTGCCGCAGCAACTCTGGCCGCACTCACCGCCGGCGGGCTCTCCGCCTGCTCGCCCTTCGGCCGGCAGAAGACCTTCGAGGACGACGCCGCGGTGTCGCAGAAGATCACCTCGATCCGGCTCGACAGCGGCAACGGCGGGCTGAGGGTGGACGCTTCGGCGAAGACCTCCACGGTCTCGGTGCACCGCAAGGTGAACTACCGCGGCAGCAAGCCGGGGGGCACGTCGTTCAGCGTCTCCGGCGGCGTGCTGACCCTGTCCGGCTGCGGACAGCACTGCGGCGTCGACTACGTCGTCAAGGTGCCCGCGGGCCTGCCGGTCTCGGGAAGCACGTCCAACGGCGGCGTCACGCTGAACGACGTCGGCGCGGTCGACGTGCACACCAGCAACGGCTCGATCTCGGTGAACGGCACGACGGGGCCGGTGAAGTTGCGCACGTCCAACGGCAGCGTCACCGTCAAGGACGCCAGGGGCGGCGGCATCGACACGACGACCTCCAACGGCGGGGTGACGATCCAGGCCACCGCTCCGCAGGACATCACCGCCCACACGTCCAACGGCAGCCTCAAGGTCACCGCCCCGTCGGCCGGTTACCGGGTCTCGGCGAAGACGACCCACGGTTCCAGGAAGGTGGCGTTCACCGACGACCCGTCGGGCCGGTACCGGCTGGACCTGTCGACGTCGAACGGCAACCTTACGCTGGCGTCGGCGGGCTGACGGCCCTGCCCGGCAGGCCCGTTGACCGCCGCCGGATGCTGACGCCGGGTCGCGCGTACGCTGACGGGAGAGCAGGTCATCTACCATGGTTCCCGGCTTGCGTAATGACTTAAGCGTCCCGGCAGGGGCCACCGTGTGCGCTCCACCGCGGCGCCGGCCGTGAAGTGCGCTGCGGGAAAGGAGAACTGACAGGTGTTCGAGAACCTCAAGAACCTCAAGAACAAGGCCGCGGAGCTCGCCGAGACCCACGCCGACGCCATCGAGGGCGGGCTGGAGAAGGTCGGTGACTTCATCGACGACAAGACCAGCCACAAGTACGGCGACAAGATCGAGGCCGGCGTCGGGAAGGCCCAGGGGCTCATCGAGCGTCTCGGCGAGAGCAAGGGCGAGGCCGAGGGTGAGGCCAAGGCCGAGGGTGGGGCCAAAGCCGAGGGCGGCGCGGGCGACGGCAAGGACAAGCCGTCGCACTGACATCACGGCGCGGCCCCTGCACGGCGGCCGCGGTGCGGCCCTGCGGGCGCGGCCGGTGCGGGGCACCGGCCGCGCCCGCGGCCGTGCGGATCACCGGCAGGTGACGCTGACCCTGCCGGTGGTGTCGTCGACGCCGAGCATGAACGGGGGCGCGCCGTCCAGCGTCACCGTCCAGCCGTGGACGACCGTCCCCGAGGTGGGCGTGTCGGCGAGCCATGTGGCCGGGGCGGGACGGCCGCAGTCCGCGGCGCCGGCGGCCCCCTGGTGCCCGTAGCGGCCGGCCACGGTGGGGTCGCCGGGATCGCCGCGGCGGGGACCGCAGGTGATCCCGCTGATCCGGCCGGTGACCGGATCCAGGGTGAGGGACGCGTGCCGGTCGAGCAGCGTCGTGCCCCGGTAGAACAGCACGCTCGACGGGTCGGCCGCGAGCACGCCGTCCGCCCGTGCGCCGCACGTGGCCCCGAGCCCGTCCTCGCCCCACACCGCCGTGAACGCGGCAGGGCCGGAGAACAGGGCGCGGACCTGCGCCAGACGCACCTGCCCCCGCGTCCCGGGGTTCTGGTACATCGTCGCCGCGGGGAACAGGCCCCGCACCGCAGCGTCGGGGTCGAGCGGTGCGGACGGAGCCGCGGTGCGGGTCGGGGTGCCCGTCGCCGGCGGCAGCGGCCCGTCGCCGTGGCCGCCCCCCGGGACGAGCACCGCCACCGCTGCCGCGGCGGCCGCGGCCACGCCCGCCGCGAGCGCGAGCCGGGAGCGCCGGGCGGCACCCGACGCCCGCGCGATCGCCCGCGGATCGAAGTGCGGCGGCTGCTCGCGCGCGGCGAACTCGCCCATCGCGGCGGCGAGTTCCGCTTCCAGCACCGGGTCGGCGGCCGCGCCGTGCTCCGCGTCCTGGCCGTTCGTCGCGTCGCGGCGCTCCGGTGTCATCGGGTACCTCCCCCGGTAGGGCCGGCGGCCTTGTCGGCAGCCGCCGCGCGCAGTTTGGCCAGCCCCCGGGCGGCCTGCGACCGCACGGTGCTCTCGCGGATCCCGAGGGCCGCGGCGATCTCCGCGTCCGCCATGTCGTCGAAGTAGCGCAGGACCAGGACGGTCCGCATGTTCACCGGCAGGGCCCGCAGGCCCCGCATCAACTCGTCACGGGACACGATCTGCTGGTAGGCGTCGTGCTGCGAGGCCGGGTCGTCGTGGGGGAGTGGTACCTCGGCGCCCCCGGCGCGCCTGGTCCGGTGCCGGTCGTACACCAGGTTCACCAGGACCCGCCGCGCGTACGCCTCCGGCGCCTGGGCGCGGCTCACGGTCCGCCAGTGGCGGCACAGCCGTTCCAGCGTGGACTGCACCAGGTCCTCGGCCTGCCCCCGCTCCCCGGTCAGCAGGACCGCGGTCCGGAACAGCGCCCCCGATCTCGCCCGTACGAAAGCGCTGAACTCCGCCATGTCGTCGGGACGCATTCCCACCCCCTGTTCGCGCCGCCCGTTCAGTGTCCTCACATCCGCACCAGACGGAGGACGACCCCTCCCTGCTGCACGCGACCCCGCCCGTTACGCAGCCGTGACCCTCGCGTCCGCCCGGTGGCGCGGCCGCAGGGGACGAGAACGCCGGAGGCGCTGCGTGTGCTGCCGGGGATCGACCGAGGGAATCGGTCAATATCAGGGCAAAGCGGTCATAGACTGGCGGGAACGGTGCAGGGCCCCGCGCGTGCGCGAGGGAGGCGGCGCATGACCGACATCCACGGGTTCATGAAGTACCCCCGCCGGCCGGCCCCGGCTAGGCCGGTCGAGGAACGGCTGGGGGACTGGAACGAGGTCTACGCCGGTCAGGAGTTGCTGCCGTTCGCCTCCGAACAGGCCGCGCGCTGCATGGACTGCGGCATACCGTTCTGCCACAACGCCTGCCCGCTGGGGAACCTCATCCCCGAGTGGAACGTGTACGTGGAGCGCGGCGACTGGCGGGCCGCGGCCGAGCGGCTGCACGCCACGAACAACTTCCCCGAGTTCACCGGGCGGCTGTGCCCGGCGCCGTGCGAGGACGGGTGCGTGCTGGCCATCAACGCCGAGCCGGTCACGATCAAGAACATCGAGCAGGCGATCGCCGACCAGATCTGGGAGCGCGGCTACGCCGAACCGCAGCCCCCGGAGCGGCTCAGCGAGAAGTCCGTCGCCGTCGTCGGCTCCGGCCCCGCGGGGCTCGCGGCCGCGCAGCAGCTCACCCGCAGCGGTCACACCGTCGTCGTCTACGAGCGCGCCGACCGCGTGGGCGGGCTGCTCCGCTACGGCATCCCCGCGTTCAAGATGGACAAGGGCCAGCTGGACCGCCGCCTCGGGCAGATGAGGGCCGAGGGCACCACCTTCCGCACCGGCATGGACGTCGGCGGCGACCTCGACGCCGCCGAGCTCCTGACGCGGCACGACGCGCTCGTCCTCGCCGTGGGCGCCCGGGAGCAGCGCGACCTCCCCGTCCCCGGCCGGCGCCTGTCCGGCATCCACCAGGCGATGGACTACCTGACCCTCGCCAACCGCACCTCCGAAGGCGACTACGCCACGTCACCCCTCGACGCGGCGGGCAGGCAGGTGGTGATCGTCGGCGGCGGCGACACCGCCTCGGACTGCCTGGGCACGGTGCTGCGCCAGGGTGCCGCCTCCGCGCTGCAGCTCGACATCAACCCGGAACCCGACACGGCCCGGCGGGACGCCGAACCGTGGCCGACCTATCCGAAGGTCTACCGGATCTCGCACGCCCACGAGGAGGCCAGGGGCCGGGCCGGCACCGACCCGCGGGTCTTCTCCGCCGCCACGCTCCGCTTCGAGGGGAGCGCGGCCGGCCGGGTGTGCGCGCTGCGCCTGACCGAGGTGGAACCCACGGCGCGGCGCCCCCGGCCCGGCACCGAGCGGGTGATCCCCGTCGACATGGTGCTGCTCGCCCTGGGCTTCTCCGGTCCGGAGCGGAGCACCGGCCTGATCGAGCAGCTCGGGCTGAC
>WRCZ01000098.1 GCA_009783685.1 Actinomycetes bacterium | reverse complement strand
TAGCGGTCCATGAGGGTCTCGTCCTCGCTCTCGGCGATGATCCCCTCGATCAGCCGGTTCCTGGCCTCCTGGAGCTGCGGCAGCAGGTCGGGGCCGGGCTGCACCTCGGTGCGCTCACCGCCGGAGTAGTCGAAGACCCGCTGCGTGAGCAGTCCGGCCAGGCCGGTCACCGGCGCGTGGCCGTCCGGTCCCTCCGGGCCGTGCACCGGCAGGTACAGCGGCAGCACCGCGTCCGGATCGTCGCCGCCCAGCTCGGCGGCGCACTGCGCGGCCGTCTCCTCGAAGCCGGCCAGCGCCGACTCCAGGTGCGTGACGACCACCGCCCGGGGCATGCCGACCGCCGCGCACTCGTCCCACACCAGCCGGGTCGCCCCGCCGATGCCCTCGCCGTCCTGCGCGGCCGAGACGACGAAGAGGGCCGCGTCCGCTGCCCGCAGACCGGCCCTCAGCTCCCCGACGAAGTCCGCGTAGCCGGGGGTGTCCAGCACATTGACCTTGATACCGTCCCACTCCACCGGGACGAGCGACAGCTGCACCGACCGCTGCTGCCGCTGCTCGATCTCGTCGTGGTCGGAGACCGAGCCGCCGTCCTCGACGCGGCCCGCCCGGTTCACCGCCCCCGTGGCCAGCGCGAGCGCCTCCACCAGGGTCGTCTTGCCTGCTCCGCTGTGGCCGACCAGCACCACGTTGCGCACCTTGTCGGGGCGGCCGGCCGCAGGTGCCCCTCCGGCGGCCCCTGATTGAACATCTCTCCTGTCGGATGCACCACCCATGTGTCATTCGCCTCCCGGTCCGTCACCGCATGAGGGACCGCACCCGCGGGACGGGCGCGGATCCGGGGGCGCACCGCACCAGCCACACAGGCGGCTGGGATGACGCCCGCGGTAATTCGACCTTCCCACGGGTGTCACCAGCCGTCCATACGTCGGACGCCCGGCCCGGTCAGGGTGCGGCAGGGCCGCGCGGGCCGGCTGCGGCGCGTGTCGGGGCGCGCGGGGAGGTGCCACACGCGTTCGGTGTCGCGGGGCTGGCTACGATGGGCCATCCGGTGGCCGCCCGGCCCGCCGTCGCACTCCTCTCACACCTGTCGGGAAGGCCATGCTGAACAAGTACGCGCGTGCGTTCTTCACGCGTGTCCTCACGCCGTTCGCCTCGTTCCTGCTGCGCAAGGGGGTGACCCCGGACGCGGTGACGCTCGTCGGCACCGCCGGCGTGGTGGCCGGCGCGCTGGCTTTCTACCCCAGGGGCCAGTTCTTCTGGGGCACGGTCGTGATCACGCTGTTCGTCTTCTCCGACCTGATCGACGGGAACATGGCCCGCCAGATGGGCCGCTCCAGCCGCTGGGGCGCGTTCCTGGACTCCACCCTCGACCGCGTCGCCGACGGCGCGGTCTTCGGCGGCCTGGCCATGTGGTACGCCGGTAAGGGCAACGACCTCGTGCTGTGCGCGGTGACGATCTTCTGCCTGGCCAGCGGTCAGGTGGTGTCGTACACCAAGGCACGCGGCGAGGCGATCGGGCTGCCGGTGAACGTCAACGGCCTGGTCGAGCGGTCCGAGCGGCTGGTGATCACCCTGGTGCTGTGCGGCCTCGCCGGCTTCCACCGGACGTTCGGCGTGCCCGGCATCCAGTGGCTGCTGCCGATCGCCCTCTGGGTGGTGGCCGTCGGCAGCCTGATCACCCTCATCCAGCGCGTGGTCACCGTCCGGCGCGAGGCCGCGGAGGCGGACGCGGCGGCGCTGGCCGACCAGGGGAGCGGCGTGTGAAGGAACGCCTCGTCGACGGGCTCTACGGGCTGGGCTGGAGCGCGGTCAAGACGCTGCCGGAGCCGGCCGCACGGGCCCTCGGCCGGACCGTCGCCGACGCGGCCTGGCGGCAGCGCGGCAAGGGCGTCCAGCGGCTGGAGGCGAACCTGGCGCGCGTGGTGCCCGGCGCCGGCGAGCAGGAGCTGCGCGAGCTGTCCCGCAAGGGCATGCGCTCCTACCTGCGCTACTGGATGGAGTCCTTCCGGCTGCCGGCCTGGAGCAAGGACCGCATCCGCGGCGGCTTCGACCCGCAGGACGTGCACTACCTGACCGGGGGACTGGCGGCCGGCGGCGGCGTGATCCTGGCGCTGCCCCACATGGGCAACTACGACCTGGCGGGCGCCTGGGTCACCACGAAGCTGGAGACCCCGTTCACCACGGTCGCCGAGCGGCTGAAGCCGGAGACCCTCTACGACCGGTTCGTCGCCTACCGCGAGGGCCTGGGCATGGAGGTGCTGCCGCACACCGGCGGCTCCGCGTTCGGGACGCTGGCCAGGCGGCTGCGGGCCGGCGGCCTGGTGTGCCTGGTGGCCGACCGCGACCTGTCGGCCAGCGGCGTCGAGGTCGACTTCTTCGGCGAGAAGACCAGGATGCCCGCCGGGCCCGCGATGCTCGCCCAGCAGACCGGGGCGCTGCTGCTGCCGGTCACCCTCTGGTACGACGACTCGCCGGTCATGCAGGGCCGGGTGCACCCGCCGGTCGCCGTGCCGGACACCGGCGACCGGGCGTCCCGCACCGCCGCCATGACGCAGGCGCTGGCCGACGCGTACGCCTCGGGCATCGCCGACCACCCCGAGGACTGGCACATGCTGCAGCGGCTGTGGCTCGCCGACCTCCCGCCGCGGCCGCCGGCGGCCGACGGCCGCACGCCCGCGGGGAAGGCACCCGCCGGACAGGCGCCGGCGGCCGGCGGGCAACCCGCCGCCGCCCCAGGAACGTCCACCACGACGTCACCCGGCACAGAAGGCTCCGGAACGGAGAGCGCGTGAGGATCGGGATCGTCTGCCCGTACTCCTGGGACGTCCCCGGAGGCGTCCAGTTCCACATCCGCGACCTGGCCCAGCACCTCATCGGGCTCGGCCACGAGGTGTCCGTGCTGGCCCCCGCGGACGACGAGACCCCGCTGCCGCCCTACGTCGTGTCCGCGGGGCGCGCCGTCCCGGTGCCCTACAACGGGTCGGTCGCCCGGCTCAACTTCGGCTTCCTGTCCGCCGCGCGGGTGCGCCGCTGGCTGCACGAGGGCAACTTCGACGTCATCCACATCCACGAGCCGGCCTCGCCCTCGCTCGGCCTGCTGTCGTGCTGGGCCGCGCAGGGCCCGATCGTGGCGACCTTCCACACCTCCAACCCGCGGTCGCGCGCGATGATCGCCGCGTACCCGATCCTGCAACCCGCGCTGGAGAAGATCCGGGCCCGGATCGCGGTGAGCGAGTACGCCCGGCGCACCCTGGTGGAGCACCTGGGCGGCGACGCCGTGGTCATCCCCAACGGCGTCGACGTCGACTTCTTCGCCGGCGCGGAGCCGAAGAAGGAGTGGCAGTCCGGCACCATCGGCTTCATCGGCCGGATCGACGAGCCGCGCAAGGGCCTGCCCGTGCTGATCCGGGCGCTGCCCGCGATCCTCGCGGAGCGCCCCGGCACCCGGCTGCTGGTCGCCGGCCGCGGGGACGCCGAGGAGGCCGTGCAGGGGCTGCCGCGGGAGATGCGCGACCGCGTGGAGTTCCTCGGCATGGTCAGCGACGAGGACAAGGCCCGGCTGCTGCGCAGCGTCGACCTGTACGTGGCGCCCAACACCGGCGGCGAGTCCTTCGGCATCATCCTGGTGGAGGCCATGTCGGCCGGCGCGCCGGTGCTCGCCAGCGACCTGGACGCCTTCGCGCAGGTCCTCGACCAGGGAGCCGCCGGCGAGCTGTTCGCCAACGAGGACGCCGGCGCGCTGGCCGCCGCGGCCGTCCGGCTGCTGGGCGACCCGGAACGCCGCGAGGAGCTGCGCAACAGGGCCGCCGCCCATGTGCGCCGCTTCGACTGGTCGGTGGTCGGCGGCGACATCCTCGCCGTCTACGAGACCGTCGCCGACGGCGCGGCGCACGTCGCCACCGACGAACGCACCGGGCTGCGGGCCCGGTTCGGCCTCGGCAGGGACGACTCGGGCGACCGCTCCGACCGGACGTACCGGCCCCGCCGGTAACCTTGCCGCCCGTGACCACCACCATCATCTGGGTCGCGGTCGCCGTCGTGGCCGTGGGTCTGTACCTGAGCTGGACGGCGGGCCGGCTGGACCGGCTGCACGCGCGGATCGACGCCGCCCGGGCGGCCCTCGACGCACAACTGCTCCGGCGCGCCTCGGTCGCCCAGGAGCTGGCGACCGCGGGCGTGCTCGACCCGGCCGCCTCGATCGTGCTCTACGAGTCCGCGCACGCCGCCCGGCAGGCCGAGGCCGAGCAGCGCGAAGTGGCCGAGAGCGAGCTGAGCCAGGCGCTGCGGGCGGTGTTCTCCGAGGGCGAGACGGTCACCGCGGTGCGCGAGGCGCCCGGCGGCACCGCCGCGATCGGCGAACTCACCCAGGCGGTACGGCGGGTGCCGATGGCCCGGCGTTTCCACAACGACGCGGTGCGCGCGGCCCGGCTGGTCCGCGAGCACCGGGTCGTGCGCTGGCTGCGGCTGGCCGGCCACGCGCCCTTCCCGATGGCGTTCGAGATGGACGACGAGCCGCCGGGCGCGCTGACCTCGGACGGCGGGGCGACCGCGGCCCGCTGACCGGGCGGACGGCGGGGCGGCCGCACCGGCGGACCGCCGGGCGGCCGCGGTCCGCCGGGGCGCGGGCGGCCGGCCGATCGGTGCCACGCGGGAGCCACTGCCCCGGAATTGGCCCTTTTCCGCTGCCGGCGGCCCGCCGGACGATAGGCGCAGACCGTGGCACAACCATGGTCGAATCCGTCCTTTCGTCAGGAACGAGGTCACCGTGTCCACCACTCCGCCCCCCGCCGCCACCCCCGAGACCGGCACCGCGCGCGTCAAGCGCGGCATGGCCGAGCAGCTCAAGGGCGGCGTGATCATGGATGTCGTCACCCCGGAGCAGGCGAAGATCGCCGAGGACGCGGGCGCCGTGGCCGTCATGGCCCTGGAGCGGGTGCCCGCCGACATCCGCAAGGACGGGGGTGTGGCCCGGATGTCCGACCCCGACATGATCGAGGGCATCATCAGCGCCGTCTCGATCCCGGTCATGGCCAAGTCCCGTATCGGCCACTTCGTCGAGGCCCAGGTGCTCCAGGCGCTCGGCGTCGACTACATCGACGAGTCCGAGGTGCTCACCCCGGCCGACGAGGTCAACCACTCCGACAAGTGGGCGTTCACCACCCCCTTCGTGTGCGGTGCCACCAACCTGGGCGAGGCCCTGCGCCGGATCGCCGAGGGCGCGGCGATGATCCGCTCCAAGGGCGAGGCCGGCACCGGCAACGTCGTCGAGGCGGTCCGCCACCTGCGCCAGATCAAGGGCGAGATCTCCCGCCTCAGGGGCCTGGACAACAACGAGCTGTACGCCGCCGCCAAGGAGCTGCGCGCCCCCTACGAGCTGGTCAAGGAGGTCGCCGAGCTGGGCAAGCTGCCCGTCGTGCTGTTCTCCGCCGGCGGCGTGGCGACCCCCGCGGACGCCGCGCTGATGCGCCAGCTCGGCGCCGAGGGCGTGTTCGTCGGATCCGGCATCTTCAAGTCCGGCGACCCGGCCAAGCGGGCCGCGGCGATCGTCCGCGCCACCACCTTCTTCGACGACCCGAAGGTCATCGCGGACTCCTCCCGCAACCTGGGCGAGGCCATGGTCGGCATCAACTGCGACGAGCTCCCGGAGTCCGAGCGCTACGCCAACCGGGGCTGGTAACACACACGATGAGCAGCACCCCCACCATCGGCGTCCTGGCACTGCAGGGCGATGTGCGGGAGCACCTGGCGGCACTGGCCGCGGCGGACGCCGCGGCCGTGCCGGTCCGGCGCCCCGAGGAGCTGGCCGGCGTGGACGGCCTGGTCGTACCCGGCGGCGAGTCCACCACGATCTCCAAGCTGGCCGTGCTCTTCGGCCTGATGGAGCCGCTGCGCGCGGCGATCCGGGACGGCCTGCCGGTCTACGGCACCTGCGCCGGGCTGATCATGCTCGCCGACAAGATCCTCGACCCGCGCAGCGGCCAGGAGACCTTCGGCGGCATCGACATGATCGTGCGCCGCAACGCCTTCGGCCGGCAGAACGAGTCCTTCGAGGCCCGGGTCGACGTGCGCGGCGTGCCCGGCGGCGCGGTCGACGGCGTCTTCATCCGCGCCCCGTGGGTCGAGTCGGTGGGAGCCGGCGCCGAGGTGCTGGCCGAGTACGGCGGGCACATCGTGGCGGTGCGGCAGGGCCGGGTGATGGCGACCTCGTTCCACCCCGAGCTGACCGGCGACCACCGCGTCCATGAACTCTTCGTGCACGCAGTGCGCACCGGGAGCTGACCTCGCACCGGTAGGATCGATCGCGCGACGTAGTAAGTACATTGGTGACGCGAAGGAGACAGTCGGATGTCCGGCCACTCTAAATGGGCGACGACGAAGCACAAGAAGGCCGTGATCGATGCCAAGCGCGGCAAGCTCTTCGCGAAGCTGATCAAGAACATCGAGGTCGCGGCCCGCACCGGAGGTGCGGACCCGGACGGTAACCCGACGCTCTTCGACGCCATCCAGAAGGCCAAGAAGCAGTCGGTGCCGAACAAGAACATCGACAGCGCGGTCAAGCGCGGTGCCGGACTCGAGGCCGGCGGCGCCGACTACCAGACGATCATGTACGAGGGTTACGGCCCGAACGGCGTGGCCGTGCTCATCGAGTGCCTGACCGACAACCGCAACCGCGCCGCATCCGACGTGCGGGTCGCCATGACCCGCAACGGCGGCTCGATGGCCGACCCCGGCTCGGTGTCGTACCTGTTCAACCGCAAGGGCGTGGTGATCGTCCCCAAGGTCGAGCTGTCCGAGGACGACGTGCTGGGCGCCGTGCTCGACGCGGGCGCCGAGGAGGTCAACGACCTCGGCGAGTCCTTCGAGGTGATCAGCGAGGCCACCGACCTGGTGCCGGTCCGCAAGGCCCTGCAGGAGGCCGGTATCGACTACGACTCGGCCGACGCCAACTTCCTGCCGACCATGCAGGTCGAGCTGGACGAGGACGGCGCCCGGAAGATCTTCAAGCTCATCGACGCGCTGGAGGACAGCGACGACGTGCAGAACGTCTTCGCCAACTTCGACGTCTCCGACGAGGTCATGGAGAAGGTCGACGCCTGACGCCGCACCCCTGACGCACGGCCGGGTGAGGGGCCGGCGGGGACACACCCCGCCGGCCCCTCACCCGTTTGTCAGTGCGAACCGATAGCCTGCGGGAACAGGGCGGACGGCGGTGCGAAGGGAGGGGCGGCGTGCGCGTACTCGGCGTGGACCCGGGGCTGACCCGGTGCGGGGTCGGCGTGGTCGACGGCTCTCCCGGCCGGCCGCTGGCGATGGCCGGTGTCGGGGTGGTCCGCACCCCGGCCGACGCGCCGATCGGCGACCGGCTGGTCCTCATCGAGCGCGGCCTGGAGTCCTGGCTGGACGAGCACCGGCCCGACGCGGTCGCCGTCGAGCGCGTCTTCAGCCAGCACAACGTCCGCACCGTCATGGGCACCGCGCAGGCCAGCGCGGTGGCCATCCTGTGCGCGGCCCGGCGCGGCCTGCCGGTCCACCTGCACACCCCCAGCGAGGTCAAGGCCGCCGTCACCGGCAGCGGCCGGGCCGACAAGGCCCAGGTCGGCCAGATGGTGACCCGGCTGCTGCGGCTGGACGCCCCGCCCAAGCCCGCGGACGCCGCCGACGCCCTCGCCCTGGCCATCTGCCACATCTGGCGCGGCACCGCCACCGGCCGGCTCCAGCAGGCCGTCGCCGCCCACCGCGCCGTACGACCCCAGGAGCACGCCAGGTGATCGCCTTCGTCAGCGGCGAGGTCGCCGCCCTCGCCCCCGACACCGCCGTCATCCAGGTCGGCGGGGTCGGCATGGCCGTGCAGTGCGCGCCGAACACGCTGGCCGCGCTGCGGGTCGGCCAGCCGGCCCGGCTCGCGACGTCGCTGGTGGTCCGCGAGGACTCCCTCACCCTCTACGGCTTCGCCGACGACGACGAGCGGCAGGTCTTCGAGCTGCTGCAGACCGTCAGCGGCGTCGGCCCGCGGCTCGCCCAGACGATGCTGGCGGTGCACTCGCCCGACGCGCTGCGGGCCGCGGTGGCCGCGGGTGACGAGAAGGCGCTGACCGCCGTGCCGGGCATCGGCAAGAAGGGCGCCCAGCGGCTGCTGCTGGAGCTGAAGGACCGGCTCGGCGCCCCCGTCGGCTCCGCCGTCCCGCAGGCCCCTGGCGCCCCCGCCGCGGCCTCCTGGCGCGAGCAGTTGCACGCCGCGCTGCTGGGCCTCGGCTACGCCGCCCGCGAGGCGGACGACGCGGTCGCCGCCGTCACCCCGCAGGCCGAGGCCGCGGACCGGCCCGAGCTGGGCGTGCTGCTGCGCGCCGCCCTGCAGACCCTCAACCGCACCCGCTGATGCCGCGACCGCCGGTCCCGCCGCCCTGACGCGGGGCCGCCCCCGCCGACCCCTCCGTCCGCCGCCGAGATCGCCGAACCGGGCGAGATCGCCGAGAGATCCCCGAGAGACCGCCGATGAACTGGGACGACGCCACCGCCGATACGCCCGAGCGACTGGTCGGCCCCGCCGCCGACCGCGAGGACCAGGCGGTCGAGGCGGCGCTCCGACCGAAGGACCTGGCGGAGTTCGTCGGGCAGGAACGAGTCAGGCAGCAGCTGGGCCTGGTGCTGCAGGCGGCCCGCCAGCGCGGCGCCACCGCCGACCACGTCCTGCTCTCCGGCGCCCCCGGGCTCGGCAAGACCACCCTGTCGATGATCATCGCCGCCGAGATGGGCGTCCCGATCCGCATCACCTCGGGCCCGGCCATCCAGCACGCCGGCGACCTGGCGGCGATCCTGTCCTCACTCCAGGAGGGCGAGGTGCTCTTCCTCGACGAGATCCACCGGATGTCGCGGCCCGCCGAGGAGATGCTCTACATGGCGATGGAGGACTTCCGGGTCGACGTGATCGTCGGCAAGGGCCCGGGCGCCACCGCCATCCCGCTGGAGCTGCCGCCCTTCACGCTGGTCGGCGCCACCACCAGGGCCGGGCTGCTGCCGCCGCCGCTGCGCGACCGCTTCGGCTTCACCGGCCACATGGAGTTCTACGCCCCGGGCGAGCTGGAGCGGGTGATCCACCGCTCGGCGTCCCTGCTGGACGTCGAGGTGAGCGGCGAGGGCGCCGCGGAGATCGCCGGCCGCTCCCGCGGCACCCCGCGGATCGCCAACCGGCTGCTGCGCCGGGTGCGGGACTACGCCCAGGTCGAGGCGGACGGCGTGGTCACCCGCGAGGTCGCCGCCCGGGCCCTGGAGGTCTACGAGGTCGACGAGCGCGGTCTCGACCGGCTGGACCTGGCGGTGCTGCGGGCGCTGCTGACGCTGTTCGGCGGCGGCCCGGTCGGCCTGTCCACGCTCGCGGTGGCGGTCGGCGAGGAGCGGGAGACCGTCGAGGAGGTGGCCGAGCCGTTCCTCGTCCGCGAGGGGCTGCTGGCCCGGACCCCGCGGGGCCGAATCGCGACCCCGGCGGCCTGGGCGCATCTGGGTCTGGTACCCCCCCAGGGTTCCCCGCCGGGCGCCGGTGGCAGTGGGACAGATCACCTAAGAACCGGACAGGACGGTCTTTTCGGGCCCGGAGCGTCGTGAGAGTCTTGCAGTCAGGAACTGCAGTGCCATGCTTGGCGTTGTTCCAGCGGCGAGCCAGCCTTTAGACTCCGCCGACGCCCTTCCTCCGGATCGGCATCCACACCCCGAAATCCAGGCCATCCCCACGTGGCCGCGCGAAGGAATGTCCAGACCGTGAACATCGGAATCCTCCTCCCCCTGATCCTGATCGTCGGCGTCATGTTCATGATGTCGCGATCCGCCAAGAACCGGCAGCGTCAGGCCTCGGAGATGCGCAACAAGATGGAGCCCGGCACGGGTGTCCGCACCATCGGCGGCATGTACGCCGTGGTGAAGGAAGTCAACGAGGAGACCGTCCTCCTCGAGCTGACGGACGGCGTGCACGCCCACTTTGCCAAGAACGCCATCGCGGTGGTGCTGGGTGAGGACGAGTTCAACCGCATCGTGCACGGCATCGACCCGGAGGGGCTGGACGAGGACGGCGCGGAGGCCGTCGAGTCCGCCGACGGCGACGCCGACGCCAGCGGTGAGGACGCCGACGGTGACGACGCCAAGGCCGCCGGGACGTCCGATGACGCCGAGGACGCGCCCATCGACCTCAGCAAGTCCGACACCGCACCGGAGCAGAACGGCAGCGGCGCCGCGCACGACGCCAAGTAGCCTCAGCAAGGGTCCGGCTTGACAACACTCGTGGCCGTTCCCGGGGAGCTGTAGGCCCGGGGCCGGTAGGACAGGGAGAAACAAGAAGGTGGCAGCAGCCAAGAAGGGCCGCAGGTCCTCGGGGAGCCAGGGTTATCCCGGGCGCGCTCTGGCCGTGATTCTCATCGCCCTGGTGGCGCTGACCGGAGGGATCTTCCTCTCCAACCAGCGGACGCCGCGACTCGGTATCGACCTGGCCGGCGGTGTCAGCATCACCCTGCAGGCCAAGCCCAACCAGGGCAGCGCGGTCAACAAGGCCAACATGAACACGGCGGTCGACATCATCAACCGCCGTGTCAACGGTCTGGGTGTCTCCGAGGCCGAGGTCCAGACCCAGGGCTCGAAGAACATCATCGTCAACATCCCCAAGGGGACCAACGCCGACCAGGCCGAGAAGCAGGTGGGCACCACCGCCCAGCTGTACTTCCGCCAGGTCTTGGCCGAGGTGCCGGGCACGCCGACCAAGGCCACCCCGACCCCCACGCCCTCGGGGAGCGCGACGCCGAAGTCCACGGGCAGCGCCACTCCCACCCCCACCGGCACCGCGAAGTCCTCCGCGACCCCGTCGAACACCGCCAGCCCGCAGGGCCGCGCGGTCACCGGCGCGCTGACGTCGAGCGTGGACAAGGCGCCCACCCCGACCCCGACGGCGACGCCGACCACGCCGGCGACCACCGGCACGACGGCGACCGCCGACACCAGCATCCCCGCTGACCTTCAGGCCAAGCTCGACAAGCTGGACTGCACCAACCGCAACCAGGCGGCCACCGCGGTCGAGAACAACAAGGCCGCCGACAAGGTCGTGGCCTGCGGCCAGGTCGGCGGCCAGTGGTACAAGTACGTGCTCGGCCCCTCCCTGATCGACGGCAAGAAGGTCTCCGGCGCCAACGCCGCCTTCGACAGCCAGCAGGGCAACGGCTGGGTCGTCAACCTGACGTTCAACTCCTCGGGTGCCAAGGCGTTCACCACCGTCACCGGCAACCTGGCGAGCCAGCAGCAGCCGTACAACCAGTTCGCCATCGACCTGGACGGCACCGTGCAGTCCGCGCCGCGCGTCTCCAGCGCGCTGAGCGGCGGCAGCGCCCAGATCTCCGGCAGCTTCACCCAGCAGTCCGCCGAGGACCTGGCCAACGTCCTGAAGTACGGCTCCCTGCCGCTGGCCTTCAGCGTCCAGGACAAGACCACCGTCTCCGCCGCGCTCGGCGGCGAGCAGCTGCGCGGCGGCCTGATCGCCGGCGCCGTCGGCCTGGCGCTCGTCGTGCTGTACATGGTCGCGTACTACCGCGGTCTGAGCCTGGTGGCCCTCGCGAGCCTCGTGGTCTCGGCCATGCTGACCTACACGATCATGTGCCTGCTCGGCTCGGCGATCGGGTTCGCGCTGAACCTGCCCGCGGTCTGCGGCGCCATCGTGGCCATCGGTATCACCGCCGACTCGTTCATCGTGTTCTTCGAACGCATCAGAGACGGGTTGCGCGAGGGCCGGTCCCTGCAGCCCGCCGTCGCCGCCGGCTGGCCGCGCGCCCGGCGCACCATCCTGGTGTCCGACTTCGTGTCCTTCCTGGCCGCCGCGGTGTTGTTCGTGGTGTCGGTCGGCAAGGTCCAGGGCTTCGCGTTCACGCTGGGTCTGACCACGCTCCTCGACGTGGCGGTGGTCTTCCTGTTCACCAAGCCGCTGATGACGATCCTGGCCCGCAAGCCGTTCTTCGCGAAGGGCCACAAGTGGTCCGGCCTGGACCCCGAGAGCCTCGGCGTGCGGAGAGCACCCCTGCGCAGTGTCCGCCGCAAGCCCTCCGAGACGAAGGAAGCCTGATGTCCAAGCTCGGCAACCTCGGGCACAAGCTGCACCGGGGCGAGGTCAGTTACGACTTCGTCGGCAAGCGCAGGATCTGGTACGGGATCTCGATCCTGATCACGATCGCGGCCGTTCTCGGCCTGGCGGTCAACGGGCTCAAGGAGGGCATCGAGTTCTCCGGTGGCGCCGTGTTCACCACGCCGAAGACGACGATGTCCGTCTCCGACGTGCAGAACAAGATCGCCGGTGACACCGGCGGTCACGACGCCACCGTGCAGAAGCTCGGCACCGGCAGCGTCCGCATCCAGGTCAGCGGCATCTCGACCGACGCCTCCAAGGAGGCGCAGGACAAGATCGCCACGTCGCTGAAGATGCCGAAGGCCCAGATCGACGCCGAGATCGTCGGCCCGAGCTGGGGCAAGGAGATCTCCCAGAAGGCCCTTGAGGGCCTGATCATCTTCCTGGTCCTGGTGGTCATCTACCTCGCCATCGCCTTCGAGTGGAGAATGGCGCTGGCGGCGCTGATCGCCCTGCTCCACGACCTGACGATCACCACGGGCGTCTACGCCCTGGTGGGCTTCGAGGTCACGCCGGGTACGGTCATCGGTCTGCTGACGATCCTCGGTTACTCCCTCTACGACACCGTCGTCGTCTTCGACGGTCTGAAGGAAGCCAGCAAGGACATCACCAAGCAGACCAAGTTCACCTACAGCGACGTCGCCAACCGCAGCCTCAACGGCACGCTGGTGCGGTCGATCAACACCACGGTCGTCGCGCTGCTGCCGGTCGCCGCGCTGCTGTTCATCGGCGGCGGCATCCTCGGCGCCGGCATGCTGAACGACATCGCGCTGGCCCTGTTCGTCGGCCTCACCGCCGGAGCCTACTCCTCGATCTTCATCGCGACCCCGCTCGTGGCGGACTTCAAGGAGCGCGACTCGCAGATGAAGACGCTGCGCAAGCGGGTGCTGGCCAAGCGGGCCTCCGAGGCCGCCAAGGCCGAGCAGGGCGACGAGCCGGCCGACAGCGTGCCGGACGGCGAGGACGGCCCGGACGACGAGGTCGAGGGCGCGGCGGCCACCGCCGGCGTCGTCGGCCAGCGCACCCAGGGCGCTGCCGCCGGCAGCCGCCCGGCGCGCAACCAGCCCCCGGGACGCGGCAACCGCAGCCGCAACCGTCCCTCCGGCAAGCGCCGCTGATCCACCGCCCGCCGCCGCCCGGCTCCACCAGCCGGGCGGCGACGGGCGTCTTTGTGCCCGCGGACGGCCGCGTGCGGCCGTGCGGCGCACGGCGGACCGTACGCTCGCACTGCTCCCACCCCCCCCCCCCCCCGACCCCCCCCCCCCCAAAAAGCACCCAGACCACCACCGGAAGCGCCTCCCCCGGGCCGCGGGGCC
>WRCZ01000097.1 GCA_009783685.1 Actinomycetes bacterium | reverse complement strand
GCGTCGGCCACCTGACGGGGGACCAGGGAGCCGCCCGGACCGTCGAAGTGGGCCACGTTCAGGGCCAGGGCGGGGAAGTCGCGGCGGACGCGGACGACATCGAAGGCCATGGACCCATCATGCACATCCGTGCGCGAAGTGTTGACCCCGTCCGGTCCAGGCCCTAAGTTGCGTCCGCAAGTTGCGGGACCAACTTCGAAACTTTCGGCTGTGCATGCTCGGGACCACTCCCGCGTGCCTGAAAGACATCTCACGTGTCCATCAAGTCAAGTCGCGACGGTCAGGTCCGCCGAGCAGGAGGTGAAGGCGTGTTCCTCGTCGAAGAGCTGCTTGCTGTGCAGGCAGTGGTAGAGCTGGCCGATCAGTCGGTTGAACAGGTGGCGCTGAGCCTGGGCGTGCCAGTCGCCCTTGTCGCGCCTTCGCCGGTAATGGGCGTTGGCTCCGGGCGAGGCCGTCAGGGCGGCGAAGGCCCAGAGGAACCCGGCGTTGATGAGCCGGTTGTTCTTGATGAATCGGCGTCCGACGTAGCGTTTCTTGCCGGAGGCGCGGGTGATCGGCGCGGAGCCGGCGTAGGCCTTGAGGCCGCGGGCGTTGGTGAAGCGGTTGCGGTCGTCTCCGATCTCGGCGAGCATCCGGGCGCCGAGCTGGGCCCCGAGTCCGGGGAAGCTCAGGATGATCTCAGCGTCCGGGTGCTGGCGGAAATGGGCCTCCACCACCTCGGCGAGCTCGTCGGCCGCGAGACATGCTGCTTCCAACTGGCGGATCAGTGCCGTGAGTTGGTGGCCCATCGCGTCCTCGACGGCGCCGGGCTGACGGGCGTGGTCACGATCGCGGAAGACCTCCCGCAGGCGCTCGGCTTCGGCGTCGATGCCCCGCTGGCGGCCGGCCCGCTTGAGCGCGGCCCGCAGCTGGGCCAGGCTCATCCGTGCCGCCCGGGCCGGGGTCGGCGCTGCCGCCAGGACGGCGCGGGCCTCCGCGCGGGCCAGGCCGTGCTGTTTGCCCTGGAAGGCGTCCAGGGCGGCCGGGTAGTACTCGCGCAGAAGCGATCGGACCTGGTTGACCAGCTGCTGGCGGTTCCAGACCGCGTCCTGCTGGGCGCGGGCGAGTACGGCGATGGCGCGGGCCTGGTCGGAGTCGTCGGGCAGGGGCCGGTGGGCGTGCATGTCGGTGCGCAGGATGTTCGCCAGGACCAGGGCGTCGCCGGGGTCGGACTTCTTGCGGGAGACGCCGTGGCGGTCGCGGTAGCGGGCGGCGGCCAGTGGGTTGATCGCGTAGACGGGTCGTTTGCCGGTCCTCAGGGCCGCGACCAGCAGGCCGCGGCTGGTCTCGATGGCCACCGGTATCGGTTCCTCGGGTGTGTCACCGTGGTCGGCGAGCAGGTCCAGCAGGATCCGGTAGCCGGCCGCGTCGTCACTGATGCGGCGCTTGGCCAGGAGCTGACCGGCGTCGTCGACCAGCGCGACGTCGTGGTGGGACTCGGCCCAGTCGATGCCGCAGAACACCGTCACATCCATCTCCGTCCTGTTGCTGTTTGCGCAGGTGGTGAGCCTGTGCGGGCCACGCGGCGACCTAATCCCAGGACTCTTGGTCCGCCATCTCACAAGCCGTTCGCGGCACCAGCTCACCCCACGGGCCTCGGTCTGTCCCAGAGCTCGAACGGCTCGCGGAATTCAGGAAGGTCACCGTGAGGCGGGCTCACACCACGACGATCAACGTCCAACACAAGCTGGCGGGTTTCGCATCGGCCCGAAGACATCGGGCGCCACCGGTCTTTCAGAAGGCCTCTCGGGGCCGGGACACCACAGGAGTCAGCCCGGTGCCCACGGACCACCGCGAACCCCACCACACCGACAGTCCGGCCAGTCCCTAGCGGATATGGACCGGAACCGCTTACTCAAGGATTAGGACGTCCTCCGCCATGTCCGTCGATCGCAACTCCGCCGATGCCGCCGCGCCGCCCCGCATCCCGACCGACCTCGACGACTACCTGTTCGACCTGCGCGGCTGCCTGATCCTCGAACAGGCCCTGGAACCCGCACTGGTGGACGGGCTGAGCGCGGTCCTGGACGCCGTACCCCCGCTGGAGCCGTTCGCGTGGTGGGGACACGTGCACCGTGCGGACACCTACCCCGATCAGCAGGGCGTCGAGCTGCAGAACATCGTGGAGGCGGGCGAGCCCTTCGAGCGGCTGGTCGACCACCCCTCCTGGCTGGCGTACGTGCGGCGCTACTGCGGAGAGCAGGACTCCTACGTGGAAGGGCTGTTCATCGACGAGTGCTTCGCCTCGATCCGCCGCTCCGGCGGCTTCTTCCCCGTCCACTCCGGGGGCTACCGCAAGGCGATGCGGGGCCAGTACGCGTTCCGTGACGGCGTCTTCCGCTGCGGCCAGGTGAACGTCCTGATCGCCCTGACCGACATCGGCCCCGGCGACGGCGGCACGCTCGTCATCCCCGGCAGCCACAAGTCGAACCTGCAGCACCCCCAGTACGAGACGTTCAAGCGCTGGGACACCGGCATGGACGCCATGGAGGGCGTCGAGGAGATCCGCCTGAACAAGGGCGACGCGCTGCTCTTCTGCGACGGCCTGGCCCACGGCGCCTCCTCGCGCACCAACCCCGGCGAGCGGCGCGTGGTCATCTACCGCTACGGCCCCTCCTGGGGGGCCACCCGGCACGGCTACCAGTACTCCGACGCACTGCTGGACCGCCTCACCCCGCAGCGGCGGGCGATCCTCCAGCCGATCGCACCGCGCAGGCCGGCACCCTGACGGCCGGACGGACCCGTGTCCGCGATTCATATGCATCCAGCACATGCATGCCTTCACGAAACCCTCACTTCACGTGGCTCCGTGAACCCCTCCGCACCGCCCGCATCATCCGTCTGCCCTCCCTGAAGGTCCCATTTACCCGCATGTAAGGGTGGACGGCAGGTGACGATCGGGTGGCATCGGAACGCGGTGTCACCTCGGCGCCGGCCGTGGTCACTTGGCGTGCAGCCATCGCCCGTCGTTCATTTTCTCCCCGTTCGGCCTTCGCCTGGCTGTGAGCCCAGCAACCTCGCAACCCGCGACTGTCAACTCGCTTACGAAAGCTTTACCGCCGTGAGCGAGCCAACGCCTGAGTGGAGGGAGGATGGGCCTGATGGTCCGGTCGCGCTTCTTGTATGTGTCAACCGAGGGCCTCGGCAGGTACGTGCCGGCAGGGGAACGTACCGGCCGGCCGGTCCCGGCGACGCCGCCGGACCGGGCGCCGCACCTGCGAAGACCGGATCGGGGGGAACGGCCGGGGGAGGAGCAGCCGCGGCGCGTGGGGTGGCGCTTGATCGGCGCCAACAACCGCGAACTGGGGCGCAGCGCAGCCGTGTTCGAGAGCATGGAGCTGTGCCGGGCGGCCGTCGTGCGGCTGCGCGAAGGAGTCGGGGCCGGCCAGGTCCGGGGGCTGTTCGCGATGTCCGACACGGCCGGCACGTGGACGTGGCGGCTGGAACTCGGCGGGCACCAGGCCGCGATGTCGGGACGCACGTACCAGCGCCAGCGTGAGGCGCAGCACAACCTGACGCTGTTCCTGGCCGCGGTACCGCTGGCCCAGCTCACCGCCGAGATGCCCGTCCGGCCCCGGCTGCGCGGACTGCAGTTGCCCCGTCCGGCCGAGGGACGCGACGCGGCCGGATCTACGCGCGCGGACCTGGAGGGCGACACAGTGCGGATGCCGGCAGCCGGACCGCGGACCCCGGCGGTGCGGTCATGACCGCGTCCGTGCTCGGGCCGGACAGCCCGGGCCGGACCTCCGCCGAACCGGCCGACGTCCCGCGCGTCCTGCACGGCGCCGGGGCGGCCTCGGACCGGGTGTTCCGCGGCCTGGCCCGCGGCAGCGGCGGCGTGGTGCTGGGCCTCATGCTCCTGGTCGGCGTGTTCCTCGGGTCGCGGGCCTGGAAGGCGCTGTCCGTCGCCCGGTGGTCGTTCCTCACGACCGCCAAGTGGGAGCCGGACTCGCACCACTTCGGCATCGCCGCGGTGCTCACCGGCACCGTGCTGATCGGCATGGTCGCGATCCTCATCGCGCTCCCGCTGGCGCTGGGCACCGCCCTGTACATCTCGGAGTACGCCCCGCGGCGGATCAAGCGCGCCCTGGTCAGCCTGGTGGACCTGATGGCCGCGGTGCCGAGCGTCGTGTACGGCCTGTGGGGCGTGTTCTTCCTGCAGGGCCACGTGGTCGGGCTGTCCCGCTGGATCTCCCAGTACTTCGGCTGGATACCGCTGTTCGAAGTCGACGGCGTCGACCCGCACGACCCGCTGGCGACCAGCACCGTCTACACCTCCTCCACCTTCATCGCCGGCATCGTCGTGGCGCTGATGGTGACGCCGATCGCCTGCTCGGTGATGCGGGAGACCTTCACCCGGGCGCCCGGCGGGGAGCGCGAGGGCGCGTTCGCGCTCGGCGCCACCAAGTGGGGCATGATCCGCACCGTCGTGCTGCCCTACGGCGTCGGCGGCATCATCGGCGGCACGATGCTGGGCCTGGGCCGCGCGCTCGGCGAGACCATCGCCGTCTACATGATCATCTCGCCGGTCTTCGCCGTGCAGCCGCACCTGCTGCAGAACGGCTCCAACTCGGTGTCCGCGCTGATCGCGCTGCGCTACGGCTCGGCGAGCAGCTTCGGAACCTCGGCCCTGATGGCCGCAGGACTCGCCCTGTTCACGATGACCCTCGTCGTCAACTTCATCGCGTCCTCGATCGTGGCGCGCAGCCGTTCCGGCGCCGGGGCGGAGGCCTGAGATGACCGACCTCTCCGAGCAGGACATGGACCACCGCACCGAACGGACCCCGTCGGCCCACCCCGCTCCCGGGCAGCAGCCGCCCGCGTCCTTCGAGGACGGGCCCGAGGCACGCCGCAGCACCGCGGCCTGGCACCTGCGCGACCTGCTGTCGGTGGCCGGCGCCGCGGTGGCGGCGGTGGCCCTCACGTTCCTGCTCTTCGGCTGGATCGCGCCCTTCGACGCACCGGTCGGCTTCGTCGTCGTCGCCTATCTGCTGTTCCTGGGCGTCTACGCGGTGCTGGTCTCCTTCGACGAGAACGCCGTCGCGGTACGCGACCGGGTCGTGGCCGTGCTGTGGCAGAGCCTGGCCACCCTGCTGCTGGTGGTCCTGGTCTTCGTCATCGGCTACACCCTGTGGCGCGGCCACCGGGCGCTGGTGCACACGAACTTCTTCACGCACGACCTGTCCACCACGGGTCCGCTCCAGCCGCTCACCCAGGGCGGCGTGGTGCACGCCATCCTCGGCACGCTGGAGCAGATCACCATCGCACTGGCCGTGACGGTGCCGCTGGGGCTGGCCTGCGCGGTGTTCCTCAACGAGGTGCCCGGCGGCTACGCGCGCCTGGTGCGCACCGTGGTCGAGGCGATGACCGCGCTGCCGTCCATCGTGGCGGGCCTGTTCATCTACGCCACGGTGATCCTCGTCCTCGGCTGGGACAAGTCCGGTCTGGCGGCCGGCCTGGCACTCAGCCTGATGATGCTGCCGATCATCATCCGGGCCTCCGACGTGGTGATCCGGCTGGTGCCGGGGTCCTTGAGGGAGGCGTCGTACGCGCTCGGCGCGAGCCACTGGCGGACCGTGCTGACCGTGGTGCTGCCCACCGCCCGCTCCGGGCTGACCACCGCGGTGATCCTGGGCACCGCCCGCGGGATCGGCGAGACCTCCCCGGTTCTGCTCACCGCCGGATACACCGCAAGCGTCAACAAGTCGCCGCTGAGCGGCCCGCAGACCTCGCTGCCGCTGGCCACCTTCTTCATGGTGGCCTCCCCCCAGAAGAACATGATCGCCCGCGGGTTCGGCGCCGCCGCCCTGCTGATGGCGCTGGTGCTCCTGCTGTTCGCGGTCGCACGGATCATCGGCGGCCGCGGGCCGGGGGAGTTGAGCCGCGGCCAGCAGCGGCGCCGGGCGCAGGCCTCGCGCCGGGACCTCGCCCGGATGACCGGCCGGGCCCCGGGCCGGCAGCCGGACCCCGCCCCGGGAACCCTCCGGGCGCGCGCGGAACGGTCCACCACCGGTCCGCGGGGCCGGCGGCGACCGCCCCGTCCCCAGCAGGCCGGCGGCGACCCGCACGGTCGTCGCCGCTGGCCGGGCGGCAGCGCGCGCCCCTGACCGCGCCCCCTCGGCCGGCCCCACCCCGTCGTCACCGCATCCTTCCGCACCGACCAGGAGCATCCCGCCATGCCCGGAGCACGTCCGGCACGTCCAGCACACCCCCGACCGCGCCTGCTGACCGCCCTCGCCCTGCTGGCCGCACTGCTGTGCTGCGCCCTGCCCGGCGCGAGCGGCGCGGCCGCCGCGACCTACGTCCCGATCTCGGGCGCCGGCTCCACCTGGAGCCAGAACGCGCTGGACCAGTGGCGGGCGAACGTCAAGCAGTACGGGATGACCGTCAACTACAACGGCACCGGTTCCTCCGACGGCCGCAACCAGTTCCGCAACGGCACGGTCGACTTCGCGGTGTCCGAGATCCCCTACGGCGTGAAGGACTCCGGCGTCGTCGACCCGCCGCCGTCCCGCAAGTACGCCTACATGCCGATCGTGGCCGGCGGCACGTCGTTCATGTACAACCTGACGATCGGCGGCCGCCGGGTCACCAACCTGCGGCTGTCCGGAGACACCCTCACCAAGATCTTCACCGGGGCCGTCAGGACCTGGAACGACCCGGCGATCAAGGCCGACAACCCCGCGCTGGCGGCGCTGCTGCCGGCCCGCCGGGTGGTGCCGGTGGTGCGCTCCGACGGTTCGGGCACCACCGCGCAGTTCACCGCGTGGATGGCCGACCAGCACGCCGACCTGTGGAACGCCTACTGCGGCAGGGCCGGCCGCGACACGCCCTGCGGCACCACGTCGAACTACCCGCTCGTGCCGGGCAGCGGCTTCGTGGCCCAGTCCGGCTCCAACGGGGTCTCCGGCTACGTCGCCCAGCGCGGCAACGTCGGGACGATCACCTACGTCGAGTACTCGTACGCCGTCTACACCACGGGTTTCCCGGTCGCCAAGATCCTCAACCAGGCCGGCTACTACACCGAACCGACCGCGAACAACGTCGCGGTGGCGCTGACCAGGGCGCAGATCAACGAGGACTCCTCGTCGCCGCAGTACCTCACCCAGATCCTCAAGGGCGTCTACGAGTACAAGGACCCGCGGACGTACCCGCTCTCCAGCTACAGCTACATGATCGTTCCGACCGCGCCGGAGTCGAACTTCAACGAGCAGAAGGGCAGGACGCTCGGGGCCTTCGCCTACTACTTCCTGTGCCAGGGACAGCAGCACGTGGACGACCTGGGTTATTCGCCGCTGCCGATCAACCTGGTGAAGGCCGGGCTCGAACAGATCCGCCGGGTGCCCGGGGTCGCCGTCGAGAACACCGACATCCGCGGCTGCCACAACCCGACCTTCTCCACCGACGGCTCCAACACCCTTGCCAGGACCGCCCCTTACCCGCAGTCCTGTGACAAGGCCGGCCCCACCCAGTGCGCCACCGGTACCGGCGGCAGCAAGACCTCGACGGTCGTCGGCGGCAGCGGGGGCGGCAGCGGCGGCACGTCCGGCGGCAGTGGCAGCGGCGGCACGACCGGTGGCACCGGCACGGGGGGCACGACCGGCGGGACCGGCACGGGAGGCAAGGCCGGAGGCGCGAGCACCGGCGGCACGACCGGCGGCGCGGGCGGCACCACCTCCAGCGGCGCCACCTCCCCGTCGTCGACGTCCGTCGACCCCGACACCGGGCAGGTGGTCAACGGCACCGGCGGCACCTCGGGAGGTGGCGACTCCGGCGGAGACGGCGCCTTCCCCGTCCCGGTCACGACCGCCAGCAGCATCGGGGGCGGCACCCAGCACGCGCTCATGGCGCTGGCCGCCGTCCTGCTCGTGGTCGTGACCCTCGGCCCGCCCCTGCTCACCCAGCGACTGAAGCGGAAGAAGCCGTGAGTACCCGCACCCCGCGCACCGCGGCCCCCCGGCGTGCGGCCGCCCTCGTCGTCGCCCTGATCGCCCTGGTCGTCACGGGCGTCCTCGCCGCCGGCGTGGCCCCCCGTCCGGCCGAGGCCGCCGACAGCGGCTCGGGGGGCTCCCCGGTCACCGTCTCCGGCCACGACGCCTTCAGCGGGCTGAAGGTGACGGTCGCCCAGACCCAGCACCTGGTCAACCAGGTGGTGAAGATCTCCTGGAAGGGCGGCGCCGCCACCGATTCCGACACCACCTACGCGGCGAACTACCTCCAGATCATGCAGTGCTGGGGCGACGCGGACGGCGGCCCGGACCCGGAGCAGTGCCAGTTCGGCGGCTCCTCCGCGCTGGGCGCCGGGACGGGCAGCCAGGCGGCGGGCTCGTACACCAACACCCGGCAGCTGACGTACGCCGGGCTGACCGACCCCGCGCAGAAGATGCCCCCGCCCACCCCGAGCGGCATCTCCTACATGCCGTTCCACTCCGTCACCGGGGACGTGGCCACCAAGGGCAACTGGAACGAGTTCTACGACGTCAGCACCTCCAACGAGGTGCCGTACGCGCGGACCGGCTCCGACGGCACCGGCCAGGTGTACTTCGAGATGCAGACCGCGCTGGAAGCCCCCGGCCTGGGCTGCGGCGAGGTGGCCGCCGGGCAGACCGGGACACAGGGCCGTTCCTGCTGGCTGGTCGTGGTGCCCCGCGGCACCGCCGAGGTCGACGGCGGCTCGTACCGCGAGCAGCCCAACGGGATGCTGCGGTCCTCGCCGCTGAGCGCGACCAACTGGGACCAGCGCATCGTGGTGCCGCTGACGTTCGAGCCGATCGGCAACTACTGCCCCATCGGCGCGGACGAGCGCAGCACCCTGGGCGACGAGACCGTCGCGGAGGCCGTGCTGCGCTGGCAGCCGGCGCTGTGCCAGACGGGCAAGAAGACCATCTACGGCTACGCCGAGGTCACCGACGACACCGCCCGCGCCAAGCTCGCCTCCGCCACCCCCGGCCTGGTGTTCCTCAACCGCCCGGCGACCGCGGACTCGCTGCCTGCGGGGCGCCGGCCGGTCTACGCGCCCGTCACCCTCTCCGGACTGACCTTCGGCTTCTTCATCGAGAGCCAGGCGGGCTTCACCGCGGGCGAAGACGTGAAGAAGGAGAACGGGAACCGGCTCACCAGCCTCAACCTCACCCCGCGCCTGGTCGCCAAACTCCTCACGGAGTCCTACCAGGACGGCAACTCGCGGTTCGCGCCCAGCACCGCGAAGAACCCGTTCAACCTGGCCAAGGACCCCGAGTTCCAGCTGTACAACCCGACGTACGCGAACCTGGACTTCGGCGGCGCGCTCGGCGACGTGATCGCGCCCGAACCGCTGTCGGACGCGGCCTGGCAGGTGTGGAACTGGATCGACCAGGACCCGGCCGCCCACGAGTTCCTGTCCGGCGTCCCCGACAACAAGGGCACGTACGGCAACACGTCGTTCTCCGGGATGACCGTCAACCCCTCCTACAAGGGCATCAGCCTGCCGGTCGACAACTTCCCCAAGAGCGACCCGTTCTGCCAGCAGTTCACCGACCACCCCGACAACCCGCTGTGCGTCCAGGACAAGCACCCCTACGCCTCGGACATGCACGCCGGCGCCCGGGCGGTCGCGCGCGGCGACACGCTGGCCCGCACCACCTGGGACAACACCACCATCCCGCCGGCGTACAAGAAGAACCCGCCGCAGAGCGCCGGCCAGCGGGCCGTGATCGCGGTGACCGACACCGCGACCGCCGCGCGGTACGGACTGGTGACCGCGCGCCTGCAGAACGCCTCCGGCGCGTTCGTCGCCCCCACCTCCGCCGGGCTGCTGGCGGGGCTGGCCGCGATGAAGCCCAGCGGGGTCGCCGGGGTGCTGAGCACCGAGCCGCGGGCCGCGGGCAAGGCCGCCTACCCGCTCACCCTCGTCACCTACGCCTCGACCGTGCCCGAGCAGCTCGGCAAGGCCGAGGGCCAGGACTTCGCCACCCTGCTGCGGTACGCGGTGGACGCCGGCCAGCAGCCGGGCGTGGCGTCCGGCACCCTGCCCGAGGGGTACGCGCCGCTGCCGGACGCGCTGCGCCGGCAGACCCTCGCCACGGCCACCGCCATCGCCGCCCGCGCCGGCACCTCGCCCGGCGCCGGCGACAGCAGCGGGGGAGGCTCGTCCAGCGGCGGCGGCACCGGGAGCCCGAGCGGCTCCTCCGACACCTCCGGCACCTCGGGCGGCACCGGCTCGAACGGTGGTGGCGGCGGCACGGGGGCGGCCGGCGGAACGCCGACGCCGGGCGCGACGCCCGCACCGACCCCGAGCCCCACGCAGAAGACGTCCGCCGCGCCGGGCGGCCAGGCGCCCGTCGCCACCCGCAGCCCGCTGCCGCTCACTCCCGCCTGGGCGCTCGGCGCGCTGCGCTACGCCCTCCTGATCGCCCTCGTCGCCGGTCTCGTCGCGGCCGCCGGCGGTCCGCTGCTGCCCCGCGTGGCACCCCGGCTGTCGGCGATGCTGCGCACCCGAACCGGCCAGGGCCCCTCCGCGCCCGCCGACGACGGAAAGGAGTGATGCCCGACTCCGGTACACCGACAGGTCCGCGCCAACGAACTGTCTGATCAATGTCCTTGCCGGGCACCACCCGGCGCGAGCTTATCCGAAGGGTAAACACCAGTGAACACGAGAAGGATCGTCCTGGCCGGCATCGCCGCCGCAGGTCTCCTCACCGGCACCGTCTGCGGCAGCGTCGCCTCCGCCGACCCGTCCGGCACCCCCACCTACCGCCAGCTGGCCGGTGTGGGTTCCGACACCACGCAGGGCGTCATGAACGGCCTGTCCCAGGTCGTGACGATCAACGGCGTCAAGGTCCTCGGCTCGTACGACGCCGTCGGCTCGGCGAACGTCACCACCAAGGACCCCGCCACGACCCCGGGTTGCACCCTCGCCCGTCCGAACGGTTCCGGCGCCGGCCGCACCGCGCTGACCAACTCGCTGCAGGCCGGCAACGGCTGCCTGGACTTCTCGCGGTCCTCCAGCCTGAGCCTGGCGGCGGCGACCCCGGGCCTGACGTACGTCCCGTTCGCCGTGGACGCGGTCAGCTACGCGATCACGCCCACCAGCGCGGTGCCGCGCAAGCTCGCCCTCACCGACCTGAAGGCGATCTACCACTGCGACCCCAACTACGTCGGCAGCGCACCGAAGTTCTCGCTCAACGTGTACCTGCCCCAGGCGGGTTCCGGCACGCGTTCGTTCTGGGAGTCCACCATGGGCATCACCGACGCGGACGTGGTGGCGGGCGTGTACCCCTGCATCAAGGACACCAAGGGCGGCGCCGTGGTCGAGGAGCACGACGGCCGCGTCCTGGACGACAACTCGATCGTGCCGTTCTCCATCGCGCAGTACATCGCGCAGAGCTCCCAGACGATCGCCGACCTGCGCGGCCGCGCGATCCTCGGCACGGTCGACGGGTTTGCGCCCACCACGCTGAACAGCGGCTTCGGTGTGAAGCGCGACGTCTACAACGTGATCCCGACCAGCAAGATCGCCACCGCGCCGTGGAGCACCGTCTTCGCCGGCCCCAACTCGCTGATCTGCCAGCAGACCAACGTCATCAACACCTACGGCTTCGCCACCAACGCGCACTGCGGTGACACCAGCCAGCAGACCCCCTGAGGTCGCTCGCTCACCCCATGCCGAACCCCTTTTCCCCCTTCTCCTCCTTCCCTCCTTTCCTGCATTTCCCTTCTTTCGTCACTTTCGCATTCCTTCCCCAAGGGAGAGCACGACAGTGTTGAAGCACAGAATCCCGCGGGCCCTGGTGGGCGGACTCGCGGGCCTGGTGGGCGTCACCGCCGTGGGCCTGCTCGTGGCCCCGTCCGCGCAGGCCGCCGCCATCGGAACGGCCGTCGTCACCCCGGCCACCGGAACCGACACCTCCAGCATGGCGCTGACCACGTCGGACCCGTGCCCGGACAGCGCGACCAACATCATCGTGTCGGTCACCGGCTCGGGCTTCCCGGCCGCGGGCCAGAACGTGGTCGGCAACTCGCCGATCACCACCTACGGTCAGACGGACACCGGCGGCCTCGTCATCCCGCTGACCTCGACCATGCGCGACTACGCGAACACCGCCGGCTTCACCGACCTGACCGGTGAGTACGTCTTCACCGTCACCTGCCGGACGGCGTTCAACGCGACCAGCCTGGGCGACTTCCCGGCCTCGATCTGGTTCACGTCGAACACGACCTACCAGAACGTCGACCCGAGCAAGAAGACCGACACCACGACGACCCTCGCGGTGTCCCCGGGCGGTCCCGTCACCGCCGGCTCGCCGGTCACCCTGACCGCGACCGTGGCTCCGGCCGGCACGGCCGGACAGGTCCAGTTCAAGGACAACGGCGTGGCGCTGGGCAACCCGGTGGCCGTCACCGATGACACCGCGGTGCTCACCACGAGCAACCTGACCGCGGGCAGCCACTCGCTGACGGCCGAATTCGCGCCCACCAGCAGCCAGTTCACCGCCTCGGCCTCCTCGGTCGTGGCCTACACGGTGAACACCGCGCCGGCCACGCCCACCACGACCGCGTTGGCCGTCTCGCCCGCCGGTACCGCGTCCCAGTACAGCCCGGTGCAGTTCACCGCCACCGTCGCGCCGTCCGCGGCCACCGGGTCGGTGAAGTTCCAGGACACCGTCGCCGGCAGCACCACCACCCTGGCCACGGTTCCGGTCTCCGCCGGCACCGCGACCTACGCCACCAGCAACCTGGGCACCGGCGCGCACGCGTTCTCCGCGACCTTCGTCCCGGCGAACCCCGCGGCCTACCTGGGCTCCGACTCGGCGGCGATCCCCTACACCATCGGTGCCTTCGCGGGCGTGACCGCCTCCGAGGACATCACCACCACCGTCGACGCCGGTGCCCTGGTCATCAGCGTGGACAACCCGCACGTGACGCTGCCCTCTCCGGTGCTGAACGTCAACGGCGACCTGCTGACCACCGCGGGCGCGATCAACCCGGTCACCCTGACCGACACCCGTGCCGGCAACCCGGGCTGGTCCGTCAGCGGCCAGGTCTCCGACTTCTCCGACGGCGGCACCCACTCCATCAACGGCCAGAACCTCGGCTGGACCCCGAACGTCGTGGACAAGTCCGTGGCGCAGACCGTGACGGCCGGCTCCCCGGTCGCCGCGGCCAGCGGCGTCGCCCCCGGCGACCCCGGCACCGCGGGCCTGAAGTCCTCCCGTTCGCTGGCCACCGGCACCGGACTGGGCACCGCCCACTTCGGCGCCGACCTGTCCCTGAACGCCCCGACCTCGACCGTGGCCGGCACCTACACCGCCACCCTCACCCTGACGGCCATCTGACCGGATGACCTGGGGGATGCCGCGCCCGGCGCGGCATCCCCGGCCGGGGCGGGAGGCACCTCCCGCCCCGGCCCCTCACCCGGCCCGCACACGCACACGCACACCGCGCCCCACATCCCGCCCGCGCCCCGCCGCCCTG
>WRCZ01000096.1 GCA_009783685.1 Actinomycetes bacterium | reverse complement strand
CTCGCCCTCGCCGGGCTTGCCCTTCCCACCCGCCGCCGGGGCGCCCGCCGCCAACTGCTGCGGCCCCCCGCCCTGCGCCGGCTCCGGCATCACCCCGGTGCCCGCCCCGGGTCCGGGCGCGGCCAGCAGACCGACGGTGTTCCGGTCGGCCGGCTCCTCGCGGAGCGGGATGGAGTCGACGTCCAGCAGGCGGGCGGTGTGCCGGGCCAGCCGGTCGAGGAGGTCCGCGGGAAGCCAGGCCGTGCCGCCGTCGGGGGCGGGCGCGACCGCGGCGTCGTCCAGCAGGTCCGCCACGGCGGGGCGTTCGTCGACGTCCTTGGTGAGGCAGCGGGCGACCAGGGCGCGCAGCGCCGGATCGGCGATCCCGTCGAGGTCCGGATCACCCTCGACCGTGCGGTAGTTGATGGCGTGCTGGTTCGTCGCGCCCTGCCCGAAGGCCAGCTTGCCGGTGGCCGCGTAGGTCAGCACGCAGCCGACCGCGAACACATCGCTGCCCGGCCCGAGTTCACCGCCCAGGACCTGCTCGGGCGACATGAAGCCGGGCGACCCGATGACCATGCCGGTGCTGGTCAGCAGCGATTCGACCGAGGGCTCCAGGGCGCGGGCGATGCCGAAGTCGATGACCTTCGCGCCCTCGGCGGTCAGCATCACGTTCGACGGCTTGAGGTCGCGGTGGACGATTCCCGTGGCGTGGATGTCGGCCAGCGCCCGCAGCAGGAAGCCGGCGAGCGCGCGCACCGTGGTCGTGGGCAGCGGCCCGTGCTCGCGCACCACCTGCTCCAGGGACAGCCCGGGGACGTACCCCGTCGCGACCCAGGGGCGGACGTCGTCGGGTCCCGCGTCCAGGACGGGCGCGGTGTACCGCGCGCCCACCTTCCTGGCCGCGCTGATCTCCCGCCGGAACCGCTCGCGGAACTGTGTGTCGGACACCAGCTCCTCGTGCACGACCTTCACGGCGACCGTGCGCCCGCCCTCGGTCCTGGCCAGGTACACCCGGCCCATGCCGCCGGCGCCGAGCCGGCCGAGCAACTGGTAGGGCCCCACCCGGGCGGGATCGTTGGCCGTCAGCGGCCGGATGCCGCCCCCTTCGACGTCGTCGGCCGAGCTGGTCATCGTGAGGTGAACTCCCGCGGAGTGAGGCGTGGATGAGGTGCCTGACAGAGGTCAGGACGCATGGGGCGGCTGGTGCGGTTCTGCCGAGCGGGACGAGATTACCGGTCGCGGCGCAGTTCGGCGGCCCAGGAGGGGGTTCCGTGTGGCTCCGGGAGGGGTCCCGTGAAGGTGGCGCGATGCTCGGGACACCGTGTCCGTCCGTCACATGATGGGGTGAGCTCCTTGCCGTTGAGCAGGGTCGTGCTGATCGTCTGCGCGCTGGCGCTGATGCTGGTGAACGTCACGATGAGCGAGGGAGTGCGCCGCGACTGGCTGGAGATCGTCCTCGGCGGCGCCCTCGTCGTTGTCGGGGTCACCGACCTGGTGCGGCGTGCCCGCGGCCGCAGGACCGCGGACGCCGCCGGCCGGCGCCCGCCGCGCCACGACTGACCGGATCGCCGGCGGCGCCCGCCATCGCCCTGAACGCGCCGGCCCGGCCCGGCCGTCGGCCCACAGCGTTGACGGCGCGCCGCCGCCCCTCCCCGGCGTGCGGTGGGGGGAGGGGCGGCGGTCACCGGCGGACCGCCGGCCAGTGATTCAGGCGGTCAGGACGGCAGGGTCCACTTCTGGGCGGCACTGCCGTTGCACGTGTACAGCTGGAGCTGGGTGCCGGCCGTCGTCGAGGAGTTGGGGTCGTCCAGGCACAACCCCGAGTGCCGGTTGACGAGTTGACCGGAGGACGTGGCCTGCCACTGCTGGGCGCCGGTGCCGTTGCACGTCCACAGCTGGACGAGCGTCCCGTTGGTGGTACCGGACTTGGCCGCGTCCAGGCACTTGCCGACGGCGCGCAGGGTCCCGTCCGGCGACACGGTCCACTTCTGCGCGTCGCTGGTGTTGCAGCCCCAGATCTGCACGGGGTTGCCGTCCGTGGTCGCGTTCGAGGCGTCGTCCAGGCACAGCGACGACGACACGCCCGCCACGACCGCGCCCGACCGTGTCGCCGCGGCCGGCAGCGTCCAGTTCTGCGCGGCACTGCCGTTGCAGGTGTACAGCTGGAGCTGGGTCCGCTCGGCCGTGGCCGCGTTCGGGTCGTCCAGGCACAGCGAGGACTGCGGGTTGCTCAGCGAGCCGTTGGCACCCGGCTGCCACTGCTGGGCGCCGGTGCCGTTGCACGTCCACAGCTGGACGAGCGTGCCGTTGGAGGTGCCCGAGTCGGCCGCGTCCAGGCACTTGCCCAGCGTGCGGACGGTGCCGTCGGCGGCGATCGTCCAGTCCTGCGCGGCCGTCCCGTCGCAGCCGTAGATCTGGACGTGGCTGCCGTCGCTGGTCGAGGAGTCCGCGTCGTCCACGCACAGGCTCGCCGAGACGCCCGAGGTGACCGGGCCGGTGCGCGGCGCCGGTGGGGCGACCGTGTCACCGCCGTACGACGGCGGGGCCGCCGAAGTGCCCGACGCCCAGGAGGTGTTGGCGCTGGTGCCCAGCGAGAAGCTCAGCGTGCCGCCCGCGGTGAGCGAACCGGCCGGCGCGTAGGCGTTGTTCCAGGCCGCGCCGTTCCACGTCGCCGACTGCACGTACGGGGCGTTGTCCGCGGCGCCGTTGCCGTTGACGGTGAGCGTCTTCCCGGAGGGGAGGGTGACCACGGCCTGGGTGAACACCGGGGAACCCAGGGCCAGATCGGAGGTGCCGGGCGTCTCGGGGAACATCCCGAGCGCCGACCACACGTACCAGGCGCTCATCGCGCCCAGGTCGTCGTTGCCGTCGGCCAGGCCGTCCGGCGCGTTGCGCCAGATCTGGTCCTGGACCGCCCGCACGGTCGCCTGGGTCTTGTAGGGCGCGCCCGTGTAGTCGTACTCCCACGGCAGTTCGATGCTCGGCTCGTTGCCGACCCACGCGTAGCCCTTGTCGCCGGTGAAGCTGCGCAGCACCGTGTCGAGGTAGTGGTTCATCGCCGTGTTGCCGCCCTTGGCCTGCGCCAGCCCGGCCAGGTCGAACGGCACCATGCCGGTGTAGATGAAGGAGTCGCCCTCGACCATGTCGTTCCCGCTGGTCGGGTCGAACCCGCCGGCCCAGCTGCCGTCGGCGTTGCGCGACTGCAGCAGCCCCGACGCGGGGTTGACGACGTTGCGCCAGTCCTGCGCGCGGTCGAGGTACGCGGTGTGGTTCGCGTCGTCACCCAGCGCCTTGGCGAGCGCGGACACCGCGAAGTCCGCCGTGGCGTACTCCAGCGTGGTGGCCGCCGGCCCGTAGAAGTTGCAGCAGCCGTACGAGCCGTCGTGCGGCAGATAGCCCGGCGCGCCCAGGTAGTTCAGGCCCGGCCGGTCGTTGTTGGCCTTAGACGCCTGGGAGACCAGGCCGGCCAGCGCGGTCGCGCTGTCGAAGCCGGTGGCGCCGAACGCGTAGTAGTCGGCGATGATCGGCGCGGCCGGATCGCCCACCATGACGTACGACTCGCCGTTGTTCTCCGACCACTTGGGGAACAGGCCGGTCTGCCGGTACGAATCGACCATCGACTGCGCGGTGTCCGAGGCGACGTCGGGCGCGACCAGTGCCTCCAACTGCGCCTGGGAACGGTAGATGTCCCAGCCGGAGTAGTTGGCGTAGACGGCGTGGTGGCCGGAGTCGACGCTGTGCACCGCACCGTCGAAGCCGGGGTACTGGCCGTTGGTGTCGCTGATCACGTTCGGGTGCAGCAGCGAGTGGTACAGCGCGGTGTAGAACATCGTCTGCTGCGCCGCCGTCCCGCCGGCCACCTGCATCCTGCCCAGCAGCGTGTTCCAGGCGGCGTGCGCGGCGTCGCGCGTGCCGTTGAAGTCCCAGCCGCCGTTCTCCGCCGTCCGGTTGGCGACCGCGTTCGCCGCCGACACGTAGGACACGCCGACCTTGGCCTGGACGACCGGGTTGGACGTGGTGTCGAAGGTGACGTACCCGCTGGACGCGGCGGCGGCCGGTGCGGCGCCGTCCGCAGTGCCCTTCGCCGCCGGCGCGGCCTTCGGCGCCGCGCCGTGCAGCACCGGCTTGTTGGGCTTCTCCGCTGTGTTCTTTCCGGCCCTCCCGGCCTGCGCGCCGGTACCGCCGCCGGAGGTGGCCGAGGGAGTCGCCGCCGCCGTCCCCTGCGAGGTGAACGGCCGGTCGAAGACCATGTCGAAGTACAGCGTGTACGTGTTCCCCGCGCCGCAGAAGTGCCCGCTGGTGATCTGGCCGCTCACCTCGGTGCTGGACACCTTGGTGAACTGCGTGGCGCTTGCGCCGTTCTGGCTGCCCGTCAGCTTGAAGACCAGGTCGGCCTGGCTGGTGGACGGGAAGGTGAAGCGCGCCATGCCGCTGCGGGTCGTGGTGGTCAGCTCGGTGCCGATCCCGTTGTTGAACGTGACCTTGTACGAGCCCGCGGACGCCGACTCGTTGGCGTGCGAGAACGCCGCGGTCGCCGAGGCGCTGGTGCTGCCGACCGTCGGCAGTACCGGCACGTCACCGCCCGCCCCGCAGCCGGGCCCCGCGATGTGGCTGAGGCTGAAGCCGGTGATGCTGGAGTCGTTGTACTCGTAACCGCCGCCGTCGGGGCGGGAGGGCGTGTCCGGGCTCCACTGGACCATGCCGAACGGCACGTCCGCCCCGGGGAAGTCGTCGGCCTGGTTCGACGTGCCGATGAACGGGTTGACCAGGCTTGCCGGATCGGTCACCAGGGCCGCGCGGCTTGCGGCGTGCGCGGGAGCGCACAGCCCGGCGACGGCCAGCGCCGCCGCGGTCACCAGTGCGCCGACCGTGCCCGGCCGGCGCAGCGATGCGGGTCTTGTCATCGCGAACCTTCTCCTCGTGGGTCCGTGGGGGGTGGGGCCGGCGCCGACCGACGGGAGGCATGAGCGTGCTGACAACGTTGTCGGTTCGTGCCGGACCCCACGGGGTCACGTGCTGTGCGATGTGCGGCAGGACAAGGGGCATGGCCGGAACGGCGGAAACGGCCGGTGGAGCGGCTGCGTCCGCGGTTCCGTCTCGCGCATGGGCAAGAACACCCAGAGAGCGCTCTCACGCACCGTAGCGACGGGTCATGGCCGCGTCAATACGGCGGGCGGCGGGAGGACGGCCCGCCGGACCCGACCCGGATTCACGGCCCTTATGAAAGGGGTGAGTTCAAGCCGTCCGCTTTATTGACGCTGTATGGCGCCGATGATTCACTCTCTCCCTGAGAGCGCTCTCTGGCGGTTGAGGACCAGCCGCAATCTCCTCCCCATCCATCACTTCAGGGAGAGCCGTGTCCGTCATTCCCTCTCGTCGTACCGTGCTCCGCGGGGCGGCCGCTGCCGCGGCGGTGCCGCTGGCCGGTGCCATCTCCAGCGGTTCGGCCTTCGCCGCGCCCGCCCCGTCCTCGGGGTCCGCGGCGTCCGCGCCGGCCGGGCAGAACGCCGCAGGACTGGGCCCGAACGTCCTCGTCTTCGACCCGTCCATGGGCGACGCGGCGATCCAGGCGCAGGTCGACGCCGTGTTCGCCATCCAGGAGTCCAACCAGTTCGGCAGCGAGCGGTACGCGCTGGCCTTCATGCCGGGCACCTACACCGTGGACATCAACGTCGGGTTCTACACCCACGTCCTCGGCCTCGGCGACAGCCCGGACGACGTGGTCATCAACGGCCATGTCACCGTCGACGCGCAGTGGTTCGACGGCAACGGCACGCAGAACTTCTGGCGGGCCGCCGAGAACCTGACGATCGTTCCGCCGGACGGCCTGAACCGCTGGGCGGTCGCCCAGGCCGGCCCGATGCGCCGGGTCCACGTCAAGGGCAACATGACGCTGTGGCCGAGCCCGCCCGGCAACCGCTGGTCCAGCGGCGGCTTCCTGGTCGACAGCGTGGTGGACGGTTACGTGGAGTCCGGCTCGCAGCAGCAGTGGATCTCGCGCAACGACACCTTCGGCAGCTGGACCGGTTCCAACTGGAACATGGTCTTCGTCGGCACTCAGGGCGCGCCCGCCCAGAGCTTCCCCACGCCGCCGTTCACCACCGTCGACCGCACCCCGGTCGTCCGCGAGAAGCCGTTCCTGACCGTGGACAAGCACGGCGCCTACCAGGTGTTCGTACCCGCGCTGCGCCGCAACAGCACCGGCACCACCTGGGCGGGCGGGCGCGCGGCGGGACACAGCATCGCGCTGTCGCACTTCTACCTGGCCCGGCCGGGCGACTCGGCGGCCGCCATCAACCGGGCGCTGGCCACCGGCCGGCACCTGCTGTTCACCCCCGGCGTCTACGAGCTGTCCGCGCCGATCCGGGTCACGCGTCCGGGCACGGTCGTGCTGGGCCTGGGGTACACGACGCTGCGCTCCACGCACGGCAACACCCTGATCGACGTCGCGGACGTCGACGGCGTCACCGTCGCCGGCGTGCTCGTCGAGGCGGCCTCGGCGCACACCCCGGTGCTGCTGAAGGTCGGCGACGGCCGCGGCCGCAGGCGCCACGACAACGACCCCACCGTGCTGTTCGACGTGTTCGCCAGGATCGGCGGCGCGATCGCGGGCGGCGCGGGCGTCAGCGTCCAGATCGACAGCAACGACGTCATCTGCGACCACCTGTGGCTGTGGCGCGCCGACCACGGCCTGGACGGCACGGTCGGCTGGTCGGTCAACCCGGCCGACACCGGCATCGTCGTCAACGGCGACCACGTCACCACCTACGGGCTGTTCGTCGAGCACTACCAGAAGTACGAGGTGCTGTGGAACGGCGAGCACGGCCGCACCTACTTCTTCCAGAACGAGAACCCGTACGACGTCCCGACCCAGTCGGCGTGGGTGCACGGCTCGACCAACGGCTACGCGTCCTACAAGGTCGCCGACGACGTCCGCGACCACCTGGCGTGGGGCCTGGGCAGCTACTGCTTCTTCAACCTCGACGCCGACATCTACACCGACCGGACGTACGAGGTCCCGGACACCCCGGGCGTGGTGTTCACCGACCTGATGACCGTCTGCCTCAACGGCGCGGGCGGCGGCGGCATGCTGCACTGCATCAACGGCTCCGGTGACCCGGTGCAGAACGGCTTCGCCGTGTACAACATGAAGCGCTACTCCAACGGCGTGGCCACCGTCTGACCGCCGCAGGACCGGAGGGGGCCGGGCGCGTCGCAGGACCGCCCGGGCCCCTGCGCCCGTCAGTCCGCCGGGCCGCCCCCGTCGCGGGGAACGTGCGGGTCGTCGACGTCGGCCAGGGTGCGGGTCAGCCAGCCGATCCAGAACGTCTCCAACTCCAGCCCGGCGCGCAGGATGTGGTGCTGGAGGCGGTTCTCGCCGGCTGCCGCCTCCGGCGGGAAGTCGTGCGCCTCGATCCGCTCGTACAGCGCCAACTGCTGCCGGTGCAGCTCCAGATGGCGGCGCAGCTCGGCGGCCAGGCCGCCGGTGCCGACCACGGTCGCCGCCCGCAGCCGCAGCAGCAGCGGGTCGCGGATCGGCCGCGGGTCCTGCTCCTCGCCGACCCAGCGCGCCAGTTCGGCCCGGCCGGCGGGCAGCACCTCGTACTCCTTGCGCTGCCCGCGGCTGGGCGGCTGCGGCAGCGGGTGGATCAGGCCGTCGCGCTCCAGCCGGTTCAGCTCGCGGTAGATCTGCTGGTGGGTCGCCGACCAGAAGAACCCGATGGACCTGTCGAACCGCCGGGTCAGCTCCAGGCCCGACGAGGGCTTCTCCAGCAGCGCGGTGAGGATGGCGTGCGGCAGCGACATGGGCCGATCCTAGGGTTCGCCCCGCGGCGTGGGCGTGCGCCTGGGCCGTGCCGGGCCCCGCGGAGCAGGCCGGAGAGTCCCACAGGGTTTAGAGCCGCGCCGCCAGCCGGGTGCCCTGGGCGATAGCCCGCTTGGCGTCCAGCTCCGCGGCCCGCTCGGCGCCGCCGATGACATGAGGGGCCAGCGACCGGGCGCGCAACTCGGCCTCCAGCGGCCGGTACGGCTCCTGCCCGGTGCACAGCACCACGGTGTCGACGGGCAGCAGCCGGTCCTCGCCGTCGGCGGTGAAGTGGAGTCCCGCGTCGTCGATCCGCCGGTAGGCCACGCCGGCGATCATCGTGACGCCGCGGTGCCGCAGCTCGGTGCGGTGGATCCACCCGGTGGTCGTGCCGAGGCCCGCGCCGACCTTGGTGGTCTTGCGCTGCAGCAGGTGGACGGTGCGCGGGGCGGTGCCGGACGCGGGCGCGGCCAGACCGCCGGGGGAGCGGTGGTCGCGGTCCACGCCCCACCGCGCGAGGAACACGTCCGGGCGGACCGCGGCCTCGTCCCCGGGGTCGGTGAGGTACGCGGCGACGTCGAAGCCGATGCCGCCGGCGCCGAGCACGGCGACCCGCGCGCCCGCACGTACCGTGCCGCGCAGGACGTCCGCGTAGCCGACGACGCTGGGATGACCGGTGCCGGGGATGCCCGGGTCGCGCGGGGTGACACCGGTGGCCAGCACGATCTCGTCGTAGCCCCCGGCGCCGAGCTGCCCGGCGGTGGCGCGGGCACCGAGCCGCAGCTCGACGCCGAGGGTGCGCAGCCGGTGGCCGTAGTAGCGCAGGGTCTCGTCGAACTCCTGCTTGCCGGGCACCCGCCGCGCGAGGTCGAGTTGCCCGCCGATCGCGGGAGCGGCGTCGTACAGGGTGACGGCGTGGCCGCGTTCGGCGGCGGACACCGCGCAGGCCAGCCCGGCCGGTCCCGCGCCGACCACGGCGATCCGCTTGCGCCGCCGGGTGGGGGAGAGGACCAGCTCGGTCTCGTGGCACGCCCGCGGGTTCACCAGGCAGGACGTGATCCGGCCGCTGAAGGTGTGGTCGAGGCACGCCTGGTTGCAGCCGACGCAGGTGTTGACCGCCTCCGGCGTGCCGGCCGCCGCCTTGGCCACGAAGTCGGGGTCGGCGAGCAGGGGCCTGGCCAGCGACACCAGGTCGGCGCAGCCGTCGGCGAGCACCTGCTCGGCGACCTCGGGGGTGTTGATGCGGTTGCTCGTCACCAGCGGCACCGAGACCGCGCCCATCAGGCGCCGGGTGACCCAGGCGAACGCGGCGCGCGGCACCGGGGCGGCGATGGTGGGGATCCGGGCCTCGTGCCAGCCGATGCCCGTGCTGATCACGCTCGCGCCGGCCGCCTCGACCGCCCGGGCCAGGGCGGTCACCTCGTCGAGGGTGGAGCCGCCGGGGACGAGGTCGAGCATCGACAGCCGGTAGATCACGAGGAACGCGGGCCCGACCCGCTCGCGGACCCGGCGCACGATCTCCACCGGGAACCGCATGCGGTTCGCGTACCCGCCTCCCCACTCGTCGGTGCGGCGGTTGGTGGGCGCGGCGACGAACTCGTTGACCAGGTAGCCCTCCGAGCCCATGATCTCGACGCCGTCGTACCCGGCGAGGGCGGCCAGTTCGGCGCAGCGGACGAAGTCCTCGATGGTGCGCACCACCTGCTCGCCCGTCAGCTCGTGCGGGACGTAGGGGCTGATGGGCGCCTGCAGCGCGCTGGGCGCGACCAGGTCCGGGTGGTAGGCGTACCGGCCGAAGTGCAGGATCTGCAGCGCGATCCGGCCGCCGGCGGCGTGCACCGCCTCGGTGACGGTGCGGTGGGCGGCGGCCTCCTCCTCGGTGGTGAGCTTCGCGCCGCCCTCGAACGGCCGGCCCTCGGCGTTGGGCGCGATGCCGCCGGTGACGACGAGCCCGACGCCGCCGCGCGCCCGCTCGGCGTAGAACGCGGCCATCCGCCGGAACCCGTCGGGGGCCTCCTCCAGGCCGAGGTGCATCGAGCCCATGATCACGCGGTTGGGCAGCGTGACGGGGCCGAGGGTCAGCGGGCTGAGCAGGTGCGGGTACGCGGTCGCGGCCTGGGCCATCGCGGGCCTCCTCCTCGGGGTGCGGCACGGGCGTGCGGCATCGCCGCGCAGCCATTATGCAACTAGGTGCAAAACAGGGGAAGGCCCGGTGCCGCCGCGGGACGTTCGCCGGGCCCGGGCGGATGGCCTAGGGTTCAGTCGACCCTTCACCTCCGGGATGCACGCAGATGAGCCGACCGAGCGAGCCGAAGCGGCGGGGCGAGCAGCGCCGCGGCGAGGAGCTGCGCCGCCACGTCCTGTTCGTCGCCAAGGACGTGTTCCTGGAGTCGGGCTACGAACGGGCGTCGATGGACACCGTCGCCGCCCGGGCCGGCACCTCCAAGCGCTCCCTCTACGCGCACTTCGAGAGCAAGGACCGGCTGTTCCTCGCGGTCCTCGACCTCGTCCGCGAGCTCTACCTCGGCCGGCTGCGGACCCCGGACGCCTACGCCGACGAACCCGCCGAGGCGGTGGCGCGGTTCTGCGGGCGGTTCCTGCAACTGATGGTGTGGGAGCCCCAGGTGCGGACCTGCCGGCTGGCGATCGCCGAGGCCGAGCGGCTGCCCGAGAGCTCCCGCGCCTACTACGACGCCATCTTCACCGGCGCCCGCGACCGGCTGGCCGCCTACGTCGCCGTCCACTGGGGCACCGATCCGCAGCGGGCCGCCGCACTCGCCGAGGACCTGCTCGGACGCTGCGTGCTGCCGCGGATCTTCCGCACCCTGCTCGGCGTCGACGAGGCGGTCAAGGACAACCCGCAGGACACCGCCCTGGCCGGCGACGGGGACCTCGACGCGATCCGCCGCGCGGTCGGCGAGGCACTGCCCGGCACGGAGTGAGCCCGCCCCGGCCGGGAGCGAGCCCGCTCCGCTCCGCCGGGAGCGGGCCCGACCCGTCCGGAGTGGTGCCGCCCCCTCCGGCAGGGCCGCACCGTCAGCAGTGACGTGGCCCCGTCCGGCAGGGCCGTACTCAGGCGCGCGGGATGGGCTGTTCGGCCCAGATCGTCTTGCCGTCGCGGCCGTAGCGGCAGCCCCAGCGGGAGGAGAGCTGGGCGACGATGAACAGGCCGCGGCCGCCCTCGTCCGTGGAGCGGGCGCGCCGCATCCGCGGCTGGGTGGGGCTGGAGTCGCCGACCTCGCAGACCAGCACGCCGTCCCGGATGAGGCGCAGCCAGATCGGCGGCCGGGCGTGCCGTACCGCGTTCGTCACCAGCTCGCTGACGATCAGTTCGGTGGTGAAGGCCAGCTCGTCCAGGCCCCACGACGCGAGCTGGCGTGCGGTCGCCTCGCGCGCGCCGGCCACCGCCTCCAGGTCCGCCGGGAACTCCCAACTCGCCATGTGCTCCTCGGGGATGGCGCGGGCGCGGGCCAGCATCAGGGCCACGTCGTCGCGCGGCGCGTCGATGCCGAGCTCGGCGAGCACCGCGTGCCCGGTCTCGGCCAGCGTCCGCCCGGGGCGGCACACCGAGGTGAGCGCGGCGGCCAGGCGCTGCGTGCCCTGGTCGATGTCCGCCACCTCGTGCTCGTCGCGGTCCTGCTCGATCAACCCGTCGGTGTAGAGGGCGAGGACGCTGCCGGGCGCGAAGTCGATGGTGGTCGACTCGTACGGCGTCCCGCCGACCGGGAACGGCGGGCCGGGGGAGACGTCCACCACCTCGGCCGGCTGCCCCGGCCGGACGAGGATCGGCGGCGGGTGGCCCGCGCTGGCGATCGTGCAGTGCCCGGAGACCGGGTCGTGGACCGCGTACAGGCACGTCGCCCCCACCACGATGTCGTGGTAGTACGGCTCGGACTCGTTCGCGAGGCGCTGCACCAGGTCGCCGACCCGGGTCAGCAACTCCTCGGGGTCCAGTTCGAGGTCGGCCAGGGTCTGGATGGCGGTGCGCAGCCGTCCCATCGTGGCGCTGGCGTGGATGCCGTGCCCGACGACGTCGCCGGCGACCAGCGCGAGCCGGAACGACGGCAGCGGGATGGCGTCGAACCAGTCCCCGCCGATCGCCTCTCCGCCGCCGGCCGGCAGGTACACGCCCGCGGTCTCGGCGGCCGGGGTGTCCGTGGTCGAGGGCGGCAGCAGCCGCTGCTGCAGCACGCCGGCCGCCCGGTGCTCGTGGGTGTAGCGGCGCGCGTTGTCGAGGGCCAGCGCGCCGCGCGCGGCGGCCGCCTCCAGGCGGGCCGCGTCGGCCGCGGTGAACGGCTCGGCGTCGCCCACCCGCCACACCGACAGGACGCCCAGCGCGAGGCCGCGGGCCGTCAGCGGCGCCACCGCCACGGAACGGAAGTCCTCCGGCAGCGGCCACTGTGCCATCCGCAGGCCGAGCGCCGCCGCCACCTGGTCGCGGTCGAGGACGGACGCCTCCCCGCGCCGGCAGTGCGTCACGCCGAAGTCGGCGGGCTGCCGCAGCACCGGCTCCTCGGCGCCGGGCGAGCGGGGCGTCCACGCCGCGTCCCGCGGGGCCGTGGCGGCGGCGCGCAGCAGCTCTCCGTCGTGCGACCAGGGCGGCGGCTCCTCACCGTCGAAGACCGCCTGGGCGAGGTCGACGGCGGCGACGTCGGCGAAGCCGGGTGCCAGTACGGACGCGAGTTCCTGGGCGGTGCGCAGCACGTCCAGCGAGTCCCCGACGTGCTCCGCGGTCTCGCGGGCCAGGTCCACCCGCCGTCCGGGCGGCTGGGTCCGGTCCGGGTCCACGAACACCGAGGCCACGCCGGTGGGCCGGCCCTGCTCGTCCTCCAGCCGGACCGCCGACCAGCACAGCACCCACTCCCGCCGCGGATCGCCCGGCACGGCCAGCCGCTCGGTGCTGCGCACCACCGGCACGCCCGTGCTGAGCACCTGCCGCAGCAGCGCCTCGACCCGCGCGGCGTCCTCGGGGGCCGTCACGTCGCCCAGCCGGCAGCCGGGGGACAGCTCCGGGCCGTGCGCCGTGCCCGCCGAGGTCGTGCCGGTCTGCACCACGGCGAGGTCCGTGTCGTGCAGCGCGATCCGGATGCGGCCGTGCCCGGACAGCGCGCCCAGCAGGGCGCCGCTCCGCTCCGGCCCGCTCACCCGCTGCGCCGGGGCGGCCAGGATCACGGAACCGCCGGGGCCGTCCATCGGGGTCGCCCGGTACACGGCGTCGATCGTCCCCTGCGGGCGGTGCCGCAACGGCACCCGGCCGGCCAGGGGGATCAGGGTCTCCTCGGTGTCGGCCGCGGCTCCCGGCCCCCCGCGGTCCTCGGCGAGCAGGTCGGACACGCTCCGCCCGCACACCTCACCGGCGGTGAACCCCGTGAGGGCCTGGGCGGTGGCGGTCCAGCGCAGCACGGTGCCGCGGTTGTCGACCACGACGGCGGCCAGGCCGTCCAACGCGAACGGCAGCGCACCGTCGTGAGGGCTGGACACGGTCATCGCGCCTCCACGGAATACCCTCCTCACTTCACCGTACGGGCTATCGGGGTGGGCCGCTCCTGCTGTGCGGCGGGCTCTGCGTCCGCTGTGCGCGCCGCCGCCTGTCGTGCCGCGTGCCGTGCCTCGCGGCGGTCGGCGCGTCGTGCCGGGCGCCGTGGGGATCCCGGGGAGGAGGGCGGTCGCGGGGGGTGACGTGGGGGTAGCGCGGCCGGGTCGGGGGGCGGTGGCCCCGTCGCGTGTTCGTTGCGCGTGCTGCCGCCTGTGG
>WRCZ01000095.1 GCA_009783685.1 Actinomycetes bacterium | reverse complement strand
CGGTTCAAGTCCGGCTCCGGGCACTCGCAGAGCCCTAATAGGGCTCTGCGGACGCCCGGAGGCGGCCCGCGGACGCGACCGTCGCGGCCGCCTCCTGCTCGCTCAGCCCGGTGTGGACCGCCGCCGTCACCAGGGCGGGCGCCAGCGCCTCGCCGAATCCCGCGTCGTACGCCCGGCAAGCTGCCCAGAACAGCCGTCCGTTGCGCTCTCCTTCGCGTGAATCCAGCACGAACCGCACCAGCCCGGCGGCACGTTTCTCCGCCGGATGGCGCGGATGGTCGGGCTCCGGCGCGCGGGGCGGCGGGGGTGGTGGGTCGGCGAGCCGCAGCAGGGCCGGCGGGGCCTCGGCCAGCGGATGGCCCGCGGTGCCCGGGGCCACCAGGTAGTGCCCGGCCACCGTGCGCGACCCGGGGCCGACGACGTACCCGCCGGCGCCTCGTATGTCGATCCCGGGGGCCAGCCGGCTCACCGAGTTGGGCACCGGACCCGGCGCGCTGAACCACAGATGGCGACCCCCGCTGGGGGTCAGCACGGTAACCGTTTGCGGGACGGTGAAACCGCGGGATTCGGCCAAAGCCCGCAGCGCGCTGATCCCGTTCGCGCCGTGCTTGACGTCGAGGTCGACGCCGACGAGGTGAAGGGGCGCCAGACCGCAGGCGATGCCGTAGCCGGTCGCCCAGGGCGCGAGCGCGAACAGGGCGCGGATTGCGGCCGGATCGGTCGTCGCGTCGTGCACGCCGTGGCCGGGACGGCCGCACTCGCCACGGCAGGCGCTGGCCCGTGCCTCGTCGCGGTGCGGGGAGCGGACGGCGGGGAGTTTGCTGCGGGACAGGGGGATGACCGGCAGGCCGCGCGCCGCGGCGATCAGCGCCGCGTGCAGCGCGCGGGTGTGGTCGGGGCGTGGCATGGCCTGCTCCCTGATGTTCGAACGCGTGTTCGTCTCCACTCCTCAGTGATACCGCGCGCGAGGCGCGGCGTCCACCGGATAGGCCCGCGATCCACGGAAAGGGGTGACTGGGGGGCGAGTCGGGGGGAAGATCCTCCTCCAGGCGTACGCATGGCTTTTTGCCAAGCCATTACCCTTGAGGCGCAGAGTCGCAACACGCGGCCATGGAGGAGTGAGATGAGGAGCAGCAACCCGGTCTTCTCCCGGCGGGGCTTCACCCGCGGGAACGAGTACGCCGGATTCGGCACGGGTGCCCAGCAGAGCGGCAACCCCTACGCGCAGTACGGCGCGAACCCCTACGGCCAGCAGGGCGCCCCCGGGCAGCAGGGCGCGCCGCACCACCCGTACGAGCAGCCGCAGCCCCTGACTCCCCAGCAGATGGAGGAGATGTACTCCGCCCCGGCCGCGGGACCGGCGCAGACCGGCCGGATGACGATCGACGACGTCGTCATGCGGACCGCGATGACGCTGGGCACCGTGGTGGTGGGCGTCGTCATCGGCTGGTTCGCGCTCGGCGACCAGCTGGGCATCGCCTTCGGCGCGGCCATGGTGGCGTTCGTGCTGGCCATCGTCCAGTCGTTCAAGCGCACCCCGTCGCCGGCCCTGATCCTCGGCTACGCCATCTTCGAGGGCCTGTTCCTGGGCGTGCTCAGCCGCGCCTACAACGACGCCTGGCAGGGCGCCCCGGTGCAGGCGGTGCTCGGCACCATGGCGGTCTTCGCCGGCATGCTCATCGCCTACCGGGCCCGGATCATCCGGGTCACCGCGCGCTACCAGCGCATCGGCATGGCGATCGCGATCGGCTTCGTGCTCGCCATGGTGGTCAACCTGCTGTTCGCCGCGTTCGGCAGCGGTGACGGCCTGGGCCTGGCCACCGGCGGCCTGGGCATCGTCTTCTGCCTGCTCGGTATCGGCCTCGGCGCGTTCTTCCTGTCGCTGGACTTCAAGCAGATCGAGGACGGCATCCGCTACGGCGCCCCGCGCAACGAGTCGTGGCTGGCCGCGTTCGGCCTGACGCTGTCGCTGGTGTGGATCTACCTGGAGCTGCTGCGGCTGATCGCGATCCTGCGCGACTGACCGCGGCCGCCAGGGCCGCCTGATGTGCGAACGGGCCGCAGGGAAGCGCGAGCTTCCCTGCGGCCCGTTGCGGCGTCGGGTGAGGGGAGGACGGGGACGAGGGGGATGTGGGGCCGAACAGGCCCGGCACTACAGGAGGTTGCGGGCGGCCCGGCGCAGGTCGTATTCGTGGACCAGGGCCTTGGCGTGACCGTAGGAGAGGTCGTGCTCGCTGCGCAGCCAGCTGACCTTCTCGTCGAAGCGGAGGAACGACGGGCCGTCGTCGAGGGCGCGCAGCCACTCGCTGATCTCACGGCCGGTGCAATGGGGGATGCGGTCGAGCAGGTTCCGGTGGGTTTCCTCGGAGAAGTGCGTTTGGGACATCGGCGCCTCCGGTATGTGGTCCGGTCACCCCACGGTGCCCGAATGGTCGGTTGTTGGCAACCATCCCGCGCCAGTGGAAAGGAGTGGGGGGCACTTCGCGCGCCCCGGTAGGGTCGCCGGTATGCCCGACAGCGCCGCCCTGCACACCGCCGTGGAACGCCTCGCCGGACGGCTGCGCGCGCTGCCGCAACGCCGGTTGCAGGCGGGTGCCGCGGCCGAGGGCCTCGAACTCGCCCGCTGGCTGGCCCGGCAGGCCCAGCTGCTGGAGTTCCCCGGGCAGGCGCCGCGCGAGATCCCGGACGACGGCATCTTCGTGGTCGGCGACCAACTGGCCGTCGCGGGGAACGAGTTGGTCAGGGCGCTGGGGGCGGGCCCGGAGGGCGCCGGAGCGGGAGTGGCTGCCGAGGACGGGGCCACCATGCCGGCAGGCCAAGGCTCCGGCTCCGGGCAGGGTGCGGCGGTGCTGGCCGAGGCGCTGGAGCGCGTGGCGCGCACCGCGAAGGCGGTCGGCTGAGCGGTCGTGGCGAGTTGCGGCCCGGATGCGGCGGACAGGCGCCGCGCAGGCCCGTGTTGGGCCCGCTGCGGCCCGTGTGGGGCCGCTGTGGTGGTCAGAGCGAGGCCACGACCCGGTCGGCCAGGACGTACACGCTCTCGTCGCCGTAGGCGAAGGTGAGCGCGTACGCGCCGGCTATCGCGGATCCGCCGCGCAGCACCGGCACTTCACCGCGGTCCAGCGCCTTGGACAGCTGCAGCGCGGTCTCCCGGTGGCCGGGGGTCATGCACAGCGTGGTGCCGTCGGCGAAGACGTACACGTCCAGGGTGCCGAGCGGGCCGGGACGCACGTCGGCGAGCGGGATGCGCGCGTCGGCGAGGTCGGAGAGCCGCTCCGAGGTCTGGTCGCGGGAGGCGACGACGGGGGACGGCACGAAGTCCGGCCCGGAGGGGTGCGGGATCATGCCGGGCACCGGCAGGGTGACCTCGGGCGCCTCCGGCTCGGTCCCCGCGTCTGCGGCGGCCTCGGCGGCCGGCTCCAGGCCGGCGAAGTCCGCCTGGCGCGGCAGGTAGGGGAGGACCGGCGGGACCTCGTAGTCCGGGGTCTCGGAGGCGCCGGACGCGCTGCCCGCGTCCCCGGACGCCCCGTACAGGCCGCCACGGAAGAACCCGGTGTCGCCGGCCGCCTCGCGGGCCTCCTGCTCGGCCCAGAAGGCCCGAGCCTCGGCGAGTTCCCGCTCGCGCTCGTCGGCCAGGGCGCCGGCGACCGCGGCGCGGATGTCGACCTCGGCCTCCCGCGGGGCGGGCACCTGGAGAGCGGCGAGATCACGGCGCAGGGCGGACAGCTCGCGGCGGACGCCACGGGCGGAGAGCAGGGCGGCGGAACCCGCGGCCACGGCGAGACCCGCGGCCACCAGCAGGACGGTGAAGTTGGCACTCACTGACGTACTCCCGACTGATGCGACCCGAGCAATGCCCACCAGGGTGGCGGGCGAAACTTCCCCCACACATCACTTTGCCGGTAAACCCCTGGCCTTCGCAGTGCGGAACGTCATGAAAGCGGCATGAAAAGGACAGCTCCATGAAGGAGCGGCGTCCCCCTGCCCGCCATCTGACCTGCGTAAACGGGACGCCCCCGGAGGAAATCAGCTCCCCGGGGGCGATTTCATTGCGACTTATGTCACACGCCGTACTCCTTGCATGCGCGCAATTACCCTGAGTGGAAGTTGCCCGAATTCACTGCGGCTCAGCCGCGCGTGTTGTTGGTCGCGCTGGGCTTCGCCTTCGCTGCCGGCAGGTGCCGCCCTCGTGCCTCGGGCGACCCCTACCGTCCGCTGCGACTCAGCTCAGCCGCTCCAGGACCATCGCCATGCCCTGGCCGCCGCCCACGCACATCGTCTCCAGGCCGAACTGCTTGTCGTGGAACTGGAGGCTGTTGATGAGGGTGCCGGTGATGCGGGCGCCGGTCATGCCGAAGGGGTGGCCGACCGCGATGGCGCCGCCGTTGACGTTCAGGCGGTCCAGGTCGATGCCGAGGTCGCGGTAGGACGGGATCACCTGGGCCGCGAAAGCCTCGTTGATCTCGACCAGGTCGATGTCGCCGATGGACATCCCGGCCCGCCGCAGGGCCTGCTGCGACGCCTCGACGGGGCCGTAGCCCATGATCTCCGGGGAGAGCCCGGAGACACCGGTGGACACCACGCGGGCCAGCGGCGTGATGCCCAGCTCGCGGGCCTTGGTGTCGGACATGACGACCAGGGCGGCGGCGCCGTCGTTCAGCGGGCAGCAGTTGCCCGCGGTGACCGTACCGTCGGGGCGGAACACCGGCTTCAGGCCCGCCACGCCCTCCATGGTGACGCCCGCGCGCGGCCCGTCGTCCTTGGCCACCACCGAGCCGTCCGGGAGCGTCACCGGGGTGATCTCGCGCTCCCAGAAGCCGTTGGCGAGCGCCGCCTCGGCCAGGTTCTGCGAGCGGACGCCGAACTCGTCCTGTTCCTGCCGGGTGATGCCCTTCAGCGCCGCCAGGTTCTCGGCGGTCTGGCCCATGGCGACGTAGGCGTCCGGCACCAGGTCGTCCTCGCGGGGGTCGTGCCACTCCCCGCCGCCCTGCTCGGCGCGCTTGAGGGTGCGCGCCTGGGCGTCGGCGAAGAGCGGGTTCATCGTGTCGGGCAGGCTGTCGGAGTTGCCCTTGGTGAAGCGGGAGACCATCTCGACGCCGGCCGAGACGAAGACGTCGCCCTCGCCGGCCTTGATCGCGTGCATGGCCATGCGCGTGGTCTGCAGCGACGAGGAGCAGTAGCGGGTGACGGTGCAGCCCGGCAGGTGGTCCATGCCCATCTGCACGGCCACGATCCGGCCCATGTTGAAGCCCTGCTCGCCGCCGGGCAGTCCGCAGCCCAGCATCAGGTCGTCGATGTCCCGCGGGTCCAGCTGCGGCACCTTGGCCAGTGCCGTCTGGATGATGGTGGCGGCCAGGTCGTCCGGGCGCAGCTCCTTGAGCGACCCCTTGAAGGCGCGTCCGATGGGTGAACGGGCGGCAGAGACGATGACGGCTTCGGGCATCGCGGCACTCCTCGGCGGCTGCGGGGGCGGATTCGACTGCGGGCTCGGTTGCGGGCTCCCAGGGAAGTTACCCGCAGGTATCGCAGCGAGTCATCAGACCGCTGCTGTGATGCGGGCTACTTTCTGAGCGCTTGCTTACCCGATGCTACGCCGAGCGCGAGGACGTGCCGCCCCCCGTCCCGCCGGCCGCGTCGCCCGCGGCCGCGGACGCGGCGCCGTCAGCGCCCTCGGCGCCCTCCTGCTGCTGCGGCTGCTCCTCCTCCAGCGGCCGGCGGCGGCGCCGCTTGAGCAGCGCCCAGCGTCCGCGCGGTCCCGTGCCGGCCTGGGCGGCGGTGACCTCCGTGCCGCCCTCGGACGCCGCCTCGACGGCCGCCTCGGCGACCGGCAGGAAGCCCTCGCCGCGCCGGGCGTCCGGCTGCTCGTCGGCCTCCGGCCACAGCCCCAGGCAGGCGCACAGCGTCGGTAGCACGGCCATCGCGGCGGTGGCGTAGCCCTCGGCCGACGGGTGGAAGTTGTCCGGGCCGAACAGCTCCCGCGGCCGCGCCTCGAACTCCGGGCCCAGCAGGTCGCCGAGCGACACCGTCCGGCCGCCCAGCCCGACCACCGCGATGGTCTGCGCCGCCGCCAGCTGCCGGCTCGCCCGCCGGGCCAGCCAGCGCAGCGGCTGGTAGACCGGCTCGACCGAGCCCAGATCAGGGCAGGTGCCGACCACCACCTCCGTGCCGGCCGCGCGCAGCCGCCGGACCGCGTCCGACAGCAGCCGCACCGAGGTGGCCAGCGGCATCCGCCGGGTCACGTCGTTGGCGCCGATCATGATGACCGCCACGTCCGGCGGCGGCACCGAGGAGTCCAGCAGCAGCGACACCTGCCGGTCCAGGTCGTCGGACTTGGCGCCGGGCAGGGCCACGTTCACCAGCCGCACCGGGCGTTCCGCGACCGCGGCCAGGCCCGAGGCGAGCAGCGCCCCCGGGGTCTCCCGGGCGCGGCGCACGCCCTGCCCGGCGGCCGTGGAGTCGCCGAGGAAGCCCAGCCGCAGCGGTGGCTCGTCGGTGTGGTGCGCGAACGCCGAACCGTAGCGGCCGTCCGCCCGCGGCGGCACGTCCCCCGAGCCGCCGACCAGCCGCTTGGCCAGCCGGACCTCGGTCAGCAGCAGCCCGACGGCCGCGCCGCCGACCAGGCCGATCCCGCCACCGCCGTACGCAGCGGCGGTCGCGATCCGCCGTGCCACCCTTGCCCTCGACATCGAGCAGGCCACCTTCCTGTGCTTCGGCCCGTACACCAACGTGCTGCCCCGCGCGGCTCCCGGACCAACGTCGCAGCCGTCACACCCACGTCAACGCCCACCGGGCCGCCGACGTTTCGTGCGGGGCGCGGACGGCACCAATAGGCTGGCCGCACCATCACGGAGAACCCGGAGACAACGGTGCAGTTTCACGACTCGATGATCAGCCTCGTCGGCAACACCCCGCTGGTGAGGCTCCACAGCGTGACCGAGGGCATCCAGGCGACCGTCCTGGCCAAGGTCGAGTACTTCAATCCCGGCGGTTCGGTGAAGGACCGCATCGCGCTGCGCATGATCGAGGCCGCGGAACGCAGCGGCGAGCTCAAGCCCGGCGGCACCATCGTGGAGCCGACCTCGGGCAACACCGGCGTGGGCCTGGCGATGGTCGCGCAGACCAAGGGCTACCACTGCATCTTCGTCTGCCCCGACAAGGTGTCCATGGACAAGATCAACGTCCTGCGCGCGTACGGGGCCGAGGTCGTGGTCTGCCCGACCGCCGTCGACCCGGAGCACCCCGACTCGTACTACAACGTGTCCGACCGGCTGGTGCGCGAGACGCCCAACGCCTGGAAGCCCGACCAGTACAGCAACCCGAACAACCCGCTGTCGCACTACCACTCCACCGGACCGGAGCTGTGGGAGCAGACCGACGGGCGGATCACCCACTTCGTGGCCGGCGTCGGCACCGGCGGCACCATCTCCGGCACCGGCCGCTACCTCAAGGACGTCAGCGAGGGCCGGGTGCAGGTGGTCGGCGCGGACCCCGAGGGCTCGGTGTACAGCGGCGGATCCGGCCGCCCGTACCTGGTCGAGGGCGTCGGCGAGGACTTCTGGCCGACCGCGTACGACCGCGACGTCGCCGACGAGATCGTGGCCGTCTCCGACAAGGACTCCTTCCAGATGACCCGCCGGCTGGCCCGCGAGGAGGGCCTGCTGGTCGGCGGCTCGTGCGGCATGGCCGTGGTGGCCGCGCTCAAGGTCGCCGAACGGCTCGGACCGGACGACGTGGTGGTCGTGCTGCTGCCGGACAGCGGCCGCGGCTACCTGTCGAAGATCTTCAGCGACGAGTGGATGAGCTCGCACGGCTTCCTCGACGAGGGCGAGGGCGAGGCGCGGGTCGCCGACGTGCTCGCCAACAAGCAGGGCACCATCCCCAACCTGGTCCACATGCACCCGGACGAGACGGTCGGGCAGGCGATCGAGGTGCTGCGCGAGTACGGCGTGTCGCAGATGCCGGTCGTCAAGCCCGGCGCGGGGCACCCGGACGTGATGGCCGCCGAGGTGGTCGGCTCGGTCGTCGAGCGCGAACTGCTGCACGCGCTGTTCACCAGGAACGCGACCCTGGAGGACCCGCTGGAGAAGCACATGTGCCCGCCGCTGCCGCAGGTCGGCTCCGGCGAGCCGGTCGGCGACCTGATGAGCGTCCTGGAGAACGCCGACGCGGCGATCGTGCTGGTCGAGGGCAAGCCCACCGGCGTGGTCAGCCGCCAGGACCTGCTGGCCTTCCTGGCCGGTCACGGCGCCGCCTGAGCCGGACCAGGGTTCGCGGAAGTGGTACACCCGCGACACGTCGACGCAGCACGGGCTTAACACGCCTGGGGCACATTGGGTGATGTCGCACCGGGCGGCCACCGGGAACCCACCGGACAGGGGGATCCCGCAGGAGCCGGCCGGCGCGGCACACCGACGGCACCAGGGCTTCCGGAGCGGCTCCCGGATCCATGGTCGCCAGGACGCGCACGGCCAGGCCCTGACCCGGCCCGCGTCCCGCGGGAACCGCCGTCGTCCCGCCCTCCGAGCTCGTCTCGGGGGTGCGGCGGTTCCCGCCTCCTTCTTCCCGGCGCCCTGCGCCCGGCGCGACAGGGCGCGGGGCGCGAAACCCCGCGCCCGGCGCCTTCCGTGCGGCCCGCGGGGCCCCGGGGCGGCTACGACCAGTCGTCCTTGTCCTGCTTGGAGCGCGTGCCGAAGATCGAGCCCATGCTCTGGGCGACGTTCACGCCGACGATGCCCGCCCAGCTGATGAACAGCCCGGTCGCGCCGGCGTTGGCCGCGCCGATGGCGGACAGCGGGATGGCCAGCACCAGGGTGATCCCGGCGAACCCGTAGCGCGCGAAGCGCGGGTTGGGCTCCGGCGGCCCGATGGGGCGGCGGTCGGCGCGGGCGAACGAGGTCTGCTGCTGGGCCAGTTCACGGCGCACCCGCTGCTCGACATGGCTGTCGACGCGCTGTGTCACCTTCTCCATGAAGGAGTCGACCAGCTCCGACTCGTACTCCGGTCCGAGATCCTTGCGCGCCTGCAAGGTGGCGGAGAGTTCCTTGGTGAGTTCCGGGTCGCGGGCGTCCATAGCCCCACCGTAGACAGGAGCGGGGGTGGGCGACACTGGGGTTAGCCCCCGATTTCCTCGGGGGTCTGCCGTCCTTGAGGAGGATCCGCGATGCTCCATGCGCCTGTGCTCACCGCGCTCTGCGCCGGCACGGACGGGCGGGACCGGAAGGACGCCGTCACCGTCGACGGGCGGTCCTGCGGGTACGAGGAACTGCTGGGGGCGGCGGGCGCGGTCGCCCGCCGCGCCGCCGGGACCAAGGCGTTCGCCGTCGAGGCGACCGCGTCGCTGGAGACGGTGGCCGCCGCGGTGGGCGCGCTGCTGGCCGGCGTCCCCCTGGTGCCGGTCCCGCCGGACGCGGGGCCGCAGGAGCGGGAGCACATCCTGCACGACTCCGGCGCCGAGGTGGTGCCGGTGGACTTCCGCGAGCGCGCCGACTTCACCGGAACGCCGGCCGGGCCGGCCGCGATGGTGCTCTACACCTCCGGCACCACCGGCCCGCCCAAGGGCGTGGTGATCGGGCGGGACGCCATCGCGGCCGACCTCGACGGCCTGGCCGCGGCCTGGGAGTGGACGGCCGAGGACACCCTGGTGCACGGCCTGCCGCTGTTCCACGTGCACGGCCTGGTGCTGGGCGTGCTCGGCGCGCTGCGCACCGGCAGCCGCCTGGTGCACACCGGACGGCCCACGCCCACCGCCTACGCGGCGGCCGGCGGCAGCCTGTACTTCGGCGTGCCCACGGTGTGGCACCGGGTGGCACGGGACGAGCCGGCGGCGCGGGCGCTGTCCGCGGCACGGCTGCTGGTGTCGGGCAGCGCGGCACTGCCCGCGCCCGTCTTCCACGACCTGAAGGCGCTCAGCGGCCACGAGCCGGTGGAGCGCTACGGCATGACGGAGTCACTGATCACGCTCAGCGCGCGGGCCTCCGGCCCGCGGCAGCCGGGCGCCGTCGGCACCCCGCTGCCCGGGATCACCACCCGGATCGCCGAGTCCGCCGACGGCATCGGCGAGTTGCAGGTGCAGGGGCCCACGCTGTTCGACGGCTACCTGGGCCGCCCGGACGCCACCGCGGCCGCCTACACGGCCGACGGCTGGTTCCGTACCGGCGACATCGCCTCGATCGACGAGGACGGCACGCACCGGATCGTCGGCCGGGCCTCCACCGACCTGATCAAGTCCGGCGGCTACCGGATCGGCGCGGGCGAGGTCGAGAACGCCCTGCTGGCCCACCCCGCGGTCCGCGAGGCGGCGGTGGTCGGCGTCCCGCACGACGACCTCGGGCAGGAGATCGTCGCCTATGTGGTCGCTGACGGCGTCGCCGAGCGGGAGCTGACCGACTTCGTGGCCGCCCGGCTGTCCGCGCACAAACGGCCCCGCAGGGTGCGGTTCCTCGACGAGCTGCCGCGAAACGCGATGGGGAAGCCACAAAAGCGCTTGCTTCCACCCCTGTGAGCGGGATAGGCGTAGATGGCCCCGAAGTTGTCCCTTGCCGGTCGGCAAGTAGGCTCGTGGCGCAACAACCGAACCCCATTACCGGACGGCGACCGCCGTCCGGGTCGCCGATACCCGGGAACCGCTCCAAAGGGTGGCGGTGATACGTCCTGCCATGGAGGCAGCACCGCATGTTCCACCGCATCGGACGCACCGTCGTCCGCCATCCCGTATGGACGATCGTGGCGTGGGTGATCGCCGCGGTCGCGATCATCGCCACCGCCCCCAGCCTGCCGTCCAACAGCGACGAGAGCAGCTTCCTGCCCAGCAGCTACGAGTCGATCAAGGCGATGAACGTCCAGGAGAAGGCGTTCCCGCAGGCCTTCAGCCCGGCCGCGATCGTCCTCTACCAGCGCACCGACGGCAAGCCGCTGACCGACGCCGACAAGGCGGACGTCACGCGGATCACCAAGGAGCTGGGCGCCAAGAAGATCGACCAGGTCCAGAAGATCGTCGACGGCAGCGAGTCCAAGGACCACAAGTTCCAGACCGCGATGGTCCAGATGGACAAGAAGTCCGCGGGCCAGCCCAAGCAGGCCGACGCGGCCAAGGCGCTGCGCGACGACTCGACCGCGCTCGCCAAGGGCACCGCGCTGAAGGTCCAGGTCGGCGGTCAGGCCGCGCAGGGCCTCGACCAGCAGGACGCCGGCAAGACCTCGGACGCCGTGGCGCTGTTCGGTTCGCTGCTGATCATCATCGTGACCCTGTCGATCATCTTCCGGTCGCCGCTGGTGGCGATCATGCCCCTTGTGCTGCTGGTCGGTGTGGTCTTCACCGTCGCCAACGCGCTGATCGCCGACGCCACGAAGATCTTCGGTCTCCAGGCGAACAGCTCGATCTCGGCACTGCTGATCGTGGTGGTGCTCGGCGTCGGCACCGACTACTTCCTGTTCCTGATGTTCCGGTACCGCGAACGCCTGCGCGCCGGTGACGAACCGAAGCAGGCGATGATCAACGCGGTCACCCGGGTCGGCGAGGCCATCGCCTCGGCGGCCGGCGCGGTCATCATCGCCTTCTGCGCGCTGGCCCTGTCGACCCTGGGCTTCCTCACCCAGCTCGGCCCGGCCCTGGCGATCCTGGTCGCGGTGACGCTGCTCGCGGGCATCACGCTGTTCCCGGCGATCTGCTCGCTGATCCCGCCGCGGGCGCTGTTCTGGCCCGGCAAGAAGTGGCGCGAGGAACCCCGCGGCACCCGGTACGCGGCCGTCGGCCGTCTGATGGCCCGCAAGCCCGCGATGGTGGCGGTCCTCTCCGGCGCGGTCATGCTGGTGCTGGCCATCGGCACCTTCGGCTACAAGGCGTCCTACGACCTGGCCTCCGGCTCCATCCCCAAGACCAAGGAGTCGATGGTCGTCCAGGACACGCTCAGCAAGGCGTACTCCGCGGGCGCTGCCGCGCCGACCAACGTCTACCTCACCAGCAAGGACAACAAGGCGCTCAGCGGCGACCTGAACGGGTTCGCGGACAAGCTGCGCGGCGTGGACGGCGTGGCCGGCGTCACCTTCGACAAGGCCAAGGACATCAACAAGGCCGGCACCACCGCCAACTACACGGTGACGCTGAAGTACGAGGCCGCCACCGACCAGGCCATCGCCGCGGTCGGCGACGTCCGCACCGTCGCGCACGAGAACGCGCCGCCCGGAACCGAGGCGCTCGTCGGCGGCACGTCCTCGATCTACAAGGACATCAACGCGGCGGTGAACCACGACTACCGCACGGTCTTCCCGGTCGCCGCGGTGCTCATCATGGTGATCCTCGGCCTGCTGCTGCGCAGCGTGGTCGCGCCGTGGTACCTCATCGCGTCCGTGGGTCTCGGCTTCGGCGCGACGCTCGGCACCACGGTGTGGATCTTCGGCCGCGGCGACGGCCTGATCTTCATGCTGCCGATCATCATGTACCTGTTCGTGGTGGCGATCGGCACGGACTACAACATCCTGATGATCGCCCGGCTCAGGGAAGAGGCCAGGGAGGGCCGGGAGCCCCGCGAGGCGGCCAGCGAGGCCCTCAAGCACGCGGGCCCGACGATCGGCGCGGCCGGCTTCATCCTCGCCGCGACCTTCGCCACGCTGATGCTGTCCGGCAACGACTTCCTGACCGAGATGGGCTTCACCGTCGCGTTCGGCATCGTGATCGCCGCGTTCGTGATGGCGATGTTCTTCACGCCGAGCCTCACCGCCCTGATCGGGCACGCGGCCTGGTGGCCGGGCCACGCCGACCGGGCGGAGAGCCTGCCGACCGGCACGGGACAGGACGGTCCTGGCCCGGACGGCGGTCCGCGCGACCCGCGTGACCTGGAGGACTCCCGCCGGGGCTGATCCCCGGGGAGCGGTCCAGGAGTTGTCCACAGGGGCCGGGCAGGTGTCAGACACCTGCCCGGCCCCTTCGGCTACGCTGACCGGAACGTGAGCGGTTGCACAGAGTGACGGGCCGTCGGGTGAGGGTCCGTCACGGACAGCCGCCGGGGACCGCTGCCGCGGACTGCCGTCACGGGCCGGCCGGGGAGGCCGGCGCCCGGCGGGTCCGGGCTGTTCGGGGTCCGGGCTGTTCGGGGACGAGTTCGGGGACGAGCACGAGGTACGGGGGGCCGTGATGGGGGATGTGGGCGAGCGGGCGGCGAACGGGTCGCCCGGCCGGTCGGAGGACCGGGCAGCAGTGGACGGGGTGGACGCGGGGAACGCGGCGGGTGCCGCGGGCTCGGCGGCCTCGGAGGGTTCGGCGCAGCCGGTGGCGGCGGCCGGTCAGGCGCGGGGCGCCGGGGACGGTGAGGTGCGGCTGCCGGGGCCGCGGTGGCGCCGAGGGGTGCTGCTGGCGCCCGGGCTCGCGGTGCTGGGGTTCCTGCTGCTGATCGGCACGGCGGTGGAGGACGACCAGCACGGCAAGCACGCCGCGGCACTGTGCCACCGGCTGGCGGTGCCGTGGACGCTGGTGGCGATGGCCTGGGCGTCGCTGCTGTGCGGGGCGGCTTCGGTCGTGGTGTGCGTGCTGTTCTTCCGGGTGGCGCG